>NZ_JBFODS010000066.1:0-7419 GCF_040908445.1 Aeromonas sp. R10-2
GTCTGGCGCGTCTTGCTGTGAGCAGCCCGAATGGCGACCTTGAGTCGTTCATCTTCTTGTTGGCGCTGTGACGGTGGACGCTGGCGCCAGTGGTAGAAGCCCGCACGAGAGACCTCCAGCACACGACAGATAACGGAAATGGGATAGATGTCCTTTTGGTTGGCTATCCACGCGTACTTGGCAGTGACTCCTGAGCAAAGTACGCGGCGGCCTTTTTTATGATGTCGCGCTCCATGTTGGCTTGTGCGAGAGCTTTGCGTAGCCGGGCCACTTCAGCCTCCAGCTCGGCGACAGAACGCGCTCCGGGAATGGCCGATGTATCCTTTCCTCCTTTGGCTGCGACCACCCAGTTGCTCAGTGTGCCTTTGGCAATACCCAACCTTCTGGCGGCTTCAGCTTGGCCAAGGCCTTGCTCCAACACCAGTCGAACCGCCTCTGCCCGAAACTCTGGTGAATAGTGTTCTCTCGATTTCATTCAATACCCCCGATTGTCTCATCGTAACAATCGGGACTGTCTGTGAAAATCAGGATACCTCAAGGTGTTTTCTACTGGAGTACCAGTACAAGCAATGCGAAACCTGGACTTCATGGCTTTAATAGCCCTAGTCACCATAGCTGCTGGATTTTTGATTTTTTGGGCTTCATCACAGATCACCATGGCCCATGACTGACGACCCAAGGAGATCTCTTGGGAACGCAGCGTCTCGTATGTGGTTAACACGATACGAGCCTCCTGTAACCAACCGGGACGCAACAGATTTGTTACACCCTGCTGACGCAATGATTCTGGGATTTCATAGCTGCGAAACTTTGCCTCTGATAGAGCATCACCGTAGAGCCGCATGACTGCAATGTCATCGGCATAGAAGAATTTACGCAATTCTGCTTCCCAGTTATCCAATAACGAAACCGGGGCTACGATAAGTACAGGATCACCACTTGGTTGACGTTCCAGATAATCAACCACAAAGGTAAGCAATTGGATCGTTTTTCCTAAACCCATGTCATCAGCTAAGAGGCAACCCGATACATGTTCTGGTGACAGCTCGAACAGATGCTGTAACCATGCCACACCGTGTAATTGGTGCTCACGCAGCGAGATTTCTGGCTTAAGCCTCTCCGGTAATGACGGGGAGGAAAGACGCGCCTGTTGAATCGCATCTTGTCGCCACTTGGCATAACCCACCTCGTCGATATTTTCTTCCACCAGCAAACCAATGCTGTTTTTCCTCATGGATTCTTGAACTGTTGGCTCTTCGCTCCGGATCTGCTTTCGCCATTCCTTTTGTATCTGCTCAGCCAAGCGCAATGGCACGGGTTGCTCAGATCCTGGCAAACAAAGATGCCCTGCTCCCTCTGCAAACGCCTCGTCAATACGCTTTGATAACTCATCCAGCGCCGCTGCATCGTCAAAATTGATCTGTGCGACAACATCACCCACTGACTCCTCAATTCCATTCGATTCGCTCGAAAGCCAATCCTGACCGGTTGTTCGGGTCAGGAAAGGAGATGATACTGGCACTACCTCGCCGAGACCGATAATGCGATCACCATAGCGAGAGAGTTCAAACAAAGAATCGAACAACTCTCCGGACACCTCTCGTTGCCAGCGATCTAGCAACTTTTCGATGTCCAACAATTGCTGCTCGTCAAAGTCGCCTAACTCCAGCTCAAAACCCTGCCAGAAACCTGCGCTCATACCAGCAGCCAGCTTAAAGCGCAGCTCCTGTACAAAAGGCGCAAATATTCCAGGTGAATTGAAACTCAGTGTTTCATCAGGGAGTGGCTCTCGGCTTATAGGGGAGAGATGCAGCAATACGGTGGCGATCTTCCCACTTTCGGCCTCGCATTTAGGTTCCAGACGAAAATGATGAAAATAGATCCCCGCATCGACAAGCGATTGCTCGTGCTGCTCTGGATCGAGTACCACGCTGGTCACTTCTCCCAGCAGGGCATAGGGATTGCGCAACAGGGACAACGCCGAATCCCCAGCCACCCTTCTCCCCGGTATCGCCTTGATGGCTTCGAGTACTTGCTTGATCTCAGGCTCTATCAACACATGAGCGATGGTGCCATCTGGTTGCGTGATACGGTATCTGTCCTGTACCCGTTGGGTAGCATCAAATGAGGAAAGGAACCCAACTGGTTGTTCAGGAAAATCAACGCCAACCTCAATGACAGGACAAGAGTCGATCTCTGCCTTACGTGGTCGCAAAGCCAGTCGCTGAGGTTTAACTACCACTGTCTTGGCAAGAAAACCATCCATGTCGGCATTAGCCGCTTTGGCAACACTGCGAATAACGGCCCACCCTTCATAGTTGGTCGCCTCACCCGGCTCATCCCTCTGACAACGAGCAAGGTCACGCAGAGACTCACAGAGCTGCCAGCTGGCTTCGTTCAGTAGACGTTGTCCCTTCTTCGTTGTTACCAACGCCCCCTGACGTTTTAACTCGACATGTTCTCCCGTTACTTCATCACTCCAGTGAGTAATCGCAACGGTGAACTGAGGATCGACCAAGCTGCCTCTGCATTCCAATTTGGGGCGTAGATCAGTACAGTGAGGCAGCGACAACAACGCCAGACTACTTTCATGATCGGCGTCGGCCATTAATCGATACATATCACGCCATGTCAGGAGCCAGCGGTCGCTAAGCACCGCAACGTACTCCTCCTCGGCAAGCTGCTCCAGATAGGCAACCAAGGCCCATCGCTCAGGCTCGCTCTGTATACGTTCGGCAAACACGATCCCTCTCTCATCCGCCTGCCAACATGGGCTGAGATCAACCGGATCATGCTTATTTTTCCCAAATTTGCTAAACCAACGTCCAAGCATCATTTTTTCCAAAACATAAACGGGCTGCCAGTTTTGACCACAAAACCATTGCGCCTCAGAAGCAAAATGTCATCTGTATTGCGCTGCTTGATCTCTATATGGAAAGCACCGCCCTTTTCACGATGATCCGTATAATGTCGCAGGTTTTCGCCTAACTGTTCGAGCAACAGAGCAAAATCAACTTTCCCCTTACCGCCTGAATGAATCACAACGGTCCGATCAGCAGGTGTGTTCACAACTTGGCTCTTTGATTCAGAATTGTTGCCAAGGGGAGCTTGAAATGATGGAACGCTTGGTTTGACAATTTTTGGTTTAACTACACGATTCCATAATTGATTGGCTCCCTGTGGGTTTGGAACAATACCAAGCAACCGTAACTCATCATCATATTTTTGCTGCCACCCCTCCATCGCATCGGGCTTTAATGGTTTGGGAACATGTATCCAACGCCCCTTCGCGAGGTTTTTTTGTTTCAAATCATGAGTTAAGTGCAATGTACTGGCATCAGGATTAAATCCGCAGGAGTTAGCTCGATATACATAACAGGCGTTTCCTGTGTGCGAAAACTCGACAAAGATGTAATCGCCAATCTGCATGATTACTGCGTTATCAGCTGGCGAGCCCCCAGATAAATCTCCTAGGCGGCCCTTATTTTGATCACGAAAACGGACAAACTCTCCATCTCGGTTTAATTGAGCATCACGTCCCATCACGATACGGGTATAACTCATCTGATCGGCAAAACGGAGCCAATAGAAGAGACGCGCCTGATCAACCTCGCCTTCACCTTTCAGCAAACTAAAAAAGTGCTGTAAATCCTGCTTGGCAAGCCATGCCCCCACCATGTCACATACCGGTTTATCCACATGGTGACGCCAGCGATTTTGATCGGATTTCAACTGGGGGTTCCCCCAGATCTCCAGACCAGCTTGTATCAAGTTGGCTTGTGGCTGCACATGACAGCTACAACCATGATATCGAGTGAGACAAGCAGCCATGATCTCGTCGGAATAACGCCGATTATTGATAGCCATCAGCGCTAACAACTCTGATAACCGGTCTAAAAACGTAGCTTCATCAAGTTCGGCAATTTTTTTCTGCACGACCGCGATAACTTGATGCCAAAGCCAACTTTCTGCTGGGATTTGGGCAAGAGTCTGTAGCTGAGTAAGATCTGTTACTGTCCCCTCAAATACCTGCTGTCCTAACCGTAAACCTGCTTCACTCTGAAAAAGTTCTTGATGCTCATCAACTACCCGCATCCAAGCTTTAAGCTTCTCCGGATTCCGTAGTACACGATAACCATCCCGGATATAAGTGCGCAGTTGTTGCCAGTTTTGGCTCTTCTCAGGCTCTATTGCCTCATAGCCAAAATAGCTGAAGCAGAGAGCAGTCCAATCCCGGCGAACCAACTCACGGCTATCGATGTGAGCAGATACATGCCTACTCACTCGTGGAAAGACCTTTTCATCATCTAGCAACTGCTTGCCTGCTTCAACGCAGTCAACAAGCCCTGCATATACCAACCGCCACTGCCGCCGGGTGAGCGGTTCATTACGTAGGAAGGCCGCCAGAGCGGCATGACGCTTCTCCTTCGGTGGTTCTGGAGCTGCCTCCGCTTGGTCAAACCTAGCCTCAACCTCAGATCTAGCTCGCTTCAAAGCCGAAAAGGAATGCAGAGTCCTCTCCTGATAGCGACCATTGACCCGCTCCACACTGGACTCCAAGATCGCCGTAAGACGGGAAATTGCATCCACCATCAGCGCATCTCCAACTGACAACGTTCAGCCGTCATCAGACCAGAAAACTGAGGTGCGCTCTCCGCCGCCTGCTGCTTGTCTTCCTTGAGCCCATAAAACTGCATGCGCAGCTCCACTCGACGACTTGCCTCTTTGCTGTCCTTGGCATTGTTAAAAGAAACACCGCCAGCCAAAAACAGGCTACGGATCTGCTGCTGGTGTTCGGCAGAAAGGGATTGCTGCAACTGGCTCCGTCCGTCAAGCAGTGCACACATTACCCACTCGGAACGCTGTAGCGACAAGTGGAGGTTATAGAGGTAAGAACCATCCGTATCGGTAAAACCTTCAACCACCACCTGTTTCATCCAACGTTGCCCCTCTGGGCTATCGGTAACATCCAGGATCAACGGCACCACGTCCTGCAATGCCTGCTGACCCTGTGGGTCTAGAAAATATTGGTTGTGACCAAAGCGACCGGCCTCCCCAAAGCTAATCCGGTTGTCACGACAGTCAACTTTAATGATGTTGCTCTTCTTTCGCGCCAGTATCTCCAAGCTTTGACAGATACGGGCAATATCCTGCCCTCTTTGCTTTTCTCCAGCCTCAACTTCGCGAATACGCTGGGTCACAGACGCAAGTGAAGCAACCATGACAACCAAGAACAACACCATCATGGCAGTCATCAGATCGGCATAAGATATCCAAAACGGCTTTTCCGCCTCATCGTTGCGACGCGAGGCCGGAGCGCCTTTCATCCCGAACATAAGTTAGCCCCTTAGCGCCGCACCTTGATAGACTCAAACAACTCGGAAAGATCCTCAATTCCTTCCTTCATATCAACGATACCACCAGCAAGCCCCTTCACCGCTTTGTCTAGCTCACTATCGAGACTTCCCATGGTCTTGACCAGATTACGATTCAACCCATCGGCAAACTCATTGAACCCTTTCGCTAGGGCATTGCCAATCTGGTCCAAATATTCTGTGGCCTCACGATTAAGGTCACGCATCCGCTCACCGTGTTGCCTGAGATCGTTAATTAGTTGTGCTCGCTGGCTTTGTTCGCTCTGCGCTCCGGCGACTACGGACTCGATGGTGGCCAAAACTTTGGCCGCAGACTCTCGATGATTGCGGTATTCACCAATAATGGTTGTGAGCTCACGGGAAGCTACCGCCAGCTCTCCACCGACTTGCTGCACCGACCCCAATACTTTGGCAGTGGTCTCACCCGCTTGCACCACACTGCTGCCCGCGGTGTCGAATCGATCCGCAGCAAGGCGCATCTTGTCTGCCCCTTGTGCCATTTGCTGCAAGTGCTCTCTAGTTTGCAAGCCAAGAAGGTCAATGACTTCCTGTGCCTCTTTGCGCTGCTGCTCGACCAATTGCAGCGTCTCTCTAAGCTGCTTATCCAACCCACCAATAACCGTTTCAGTTGTATTCCTGATATCCGCCTGTGCCAAGCGATGCTGTGCATCCATTCCTTCTTGGTTAGCGTTAAAGGTCTGGAACATCTGATTAAGTTGTGAGCCCAGCTGAGTCAAGTTTGTGGACATGTTGGTCATGACCTCTTCTTGCCCTTGGCCAATACTCCGCTGGCTCTGTTCAATAAAGCTATTCAGGTGTTCGGCTATCTGTTGCTGACGGGCCTCACTCTCGGCAAACAATCTCTCCAATTGGTGAGCTATGCGTTCACTGGCATCCTCGCCCGAGCTTCCCATTCGCTCTACCGCCGCCTGCATTTTTGACAACATCTCGTTCATGCCATTCTGCATACTGGCTTGACCAGCCTGCATGTCTGTAAGCAGTTGCGCGATGACTGTGGCACTTTGCTGAGAAGAGGACTCGCCAGCTCGCCGCATATCGTCCACCAATGCCACAAAGCCTTGCTGCATGGACTGCATTGCAGTTACTGACTGACCGAGCATTTCATGCAAACCGCTGAACTGTTGACCGAAAGATGCATCTAGTTTGCTCATGAAGGCACTCAGTACATCCGTCAATAGATGCTGAACTTGGCCTGACTGATCGCCACTTGCCTGCTTCACTGAACCAGCAATTTTTTCCAAGGGATCTTTAAGACTATCTTCGATGGAGCGACCGATCTGGGTAGCCAAAGATGTGCCAACCTCTTGATAAGAGGTTGAGAGGGTATTGGCCAGTTTGAGATTTTCCTGAACCTGGGTATCAACCAGATTTTGCATCATGGTGCGTAGATCACTGACCAAGCTGTCTTTCAGTTGTCGTGCATTAACTGCACTTTCATTGCTGTGAGGTGTCCTGACAAGATCGGACAGTCCCGGATCAAGCAGCCTGAGCAGTTCTCCAATACCTCTTGTTAAACTCCGCCGGGCTGACATTGCCAAGTCGTGAATGCCGACGCTGGCGGTTGTAAAAAATCTCTATGTATTCCTGAATCGCTGCCTTGGCCTCCGCTCTCGTCTCGAATCTATGGTGGTGAACCAGTTCATTTTTAAGAGACCCCCAGAAGCTTTCTATCGGGGCATTGTCGAAGCAGTTCCCCTTGCGTGACATGGAGGTCTGCATGCCAAATTGTACCTGGAGAGCCCGGTAAGCCTTGGCACAGTACTGACTGCCCCGGTCTGTGTGATGAATAAGCCCAACGGGTGGCCTCTTCTGCTGCACAGCCCGAAACAGCGCCTGACTGACCAACCCGGTGGTCATTCGCTCTCCCATCGCATAACCCACTATCTCACAGGTAAACACATCCTTGAGACCAGCCAGATAAAGCCAGCCTTCGTCGGTGGCAATATAGGTGATATCACCGGTCCAGACTTCGTTGGGCTTCGTCGGCGCAAAGACCTGACCAAGGAGATTCTCCGCCACGGGC
>NZ_JBFODS010000067.1:0-27012 GCF_040908445.1 Aeromonas sp. R10-2
GTCTGGCGCGTCTTGCTGTGAGCAGCCCGAATGGCGACCTTGAGTCGTTCATCTTCTTGTTGGCGCTGTGACGGTGGACGCTGGCGCCAGTGGTAGAAGCCCGCACGAGAGACCTCCAGCACACGACAGATAACGGAAATGGGATAGATGTCCTTTTGGTTGGCTATCCACGCGTACTTGGCAGTGACTCCTGAGCAAAGTACGCGGCGGCCTTTTTTATGATGTCGCGCTCCATGTTGGCTTGTGCGAGAGCTTTGCGTAGCCGGGCCACTTCAGCCTCCAGCTCGGCGACAGAACGCGCTCCGGGAATGGCCGATGTATCCTTTCCTCCTTTGGCTGCGACCACCCAGTTGCTCAGTGTGCCTTTGGCAATACCCAACCTTCTGGCGGCTTCAGCTTGGCCAAGGCCTTGCTCCAACACCAGTCGAACCGCCTCTGCCCGAAACTCTGGTGAATAGTGTTCTCTCGATTTCATTCAATACCCCCGATTGTCTCATCGTAACAATCGGGACTGTCTGTGAAAATCAGGATACCTCAATGTTCGGAAGGTACAGCGGGGGACTCGACCCCAGAGGGGCATACAGCTTCGCTGCTGGTGCTTGTAGGGATGTGAACGTGCCCGTTTAGCGGGGGATGTTGTGTCGTTGAGGCTTCAGCTTCAAACCCAACGGGTTTAGACATGACATCACGGCAAGCAGCATCGGAGATGCATACAGCTTGCTGCACATCAGGGCTGGAATGATTGAAGTGAATTTGAAGTGCCAAGAGCTGGGCTTGTGCCTTGTCTCTTGTTTTGAGGGATTTACGGAAGGTCTGACGACGACCATTGCACATGGTCACTCGTTGGTAGTAGTAAATTCCGTTTCTATTCAGTAAGTACATGGCACCTCCTATGAGGATTGTGTGCCAGTTTGTGTGACAGTGATACACAAACAGCTTGCCTTCAACAAGCTAAGTTACTGATCTTAAACGGGAATTTCAGAAACAGGTGGTGGCCCTACCAGCCACATCCCGGCACTCGAGTCCCCCGCCTTGGCTGCTACCTTCCGGTCCTGACCAGGTCGACGGGTTATCAATGCGAGAGGACCAATAGGACCACCGGCGAGGAGAATAGGCAAACTGGGCGTTCAATGCAACGGCTTTCTACCCTCCAACAGATCGTTTGCCTTATTTTTCAACAATCTGCCGAATGAATCAGCTAAACAGCATAAATTTCGCTCCCACCAGCAGCATCAGCAGGGCAAAGGCCTGCTTGAGGCGTGTGGGTGACAGGCGGTGTGCCAGCTTGGCGCCAATGCGGGCGAACTGGGTACTGGTCAGCACAATGCCCAGCAGGGCGGGCAGATAGATGTAACCCACACTCCACTCGGGCAGATCGGCATGATCCCAACCCGCATAGAGGTAGCTGAGGCTCCCCGCCAGCGCGATGGGCATGCTGCATGCTGCAGAGGCCGCTACCGCATTGCGCATTGGCACCGAGTTCCAGCTCAGATAAGGGACGGTCAGCGAGCCACCGCCAATACCAAACAGCGCTGACATCCAGCCAATGATGGTACCGGCAATGCCTGTGCCGAGCGGCCCCGGCATATGGCGTTCCGCTTTGGGTTTAAGGTTGAGTCCCATCTGTAGCGCCATGCTCCAGGCGAAACAACCGATGATGATATTTAGGGTGCTGGTGCTGAGCAGATTGGCGGTCATGCCGCCAAGCCAGCCCCCAATCAGCATGCCGGCGCCGAGTCGGCGGATCATCACCCAATCGACGGCGCCCGCCTCCCGGTGGGCCCGCAGCGAGCTGAATCCGGTAAAGATCATGGTGGGCAACGAGGTGCCGAGGGCCAGATGGGTAATGATTTCAGGGTCGATACCCTGGGCGCGAAAGGTCATGACCAGCACGGGGACAATGATAAGACCGCCGCCGATACCGAACAGTCCCGCCAGCATACCGGCAAAGGCGCCCAGCAGGAGGTAACCCATAAACAGCATAAAAATTCCTGTGTTAAACAAAAACTGGCCAACACGGCCGGGCAACAGTGGATATCTGCATGAAAAAAAGAGATGGCGCGAGGGCCATCTCTTCATTGTGCCGGTTAGTGCAGTGGAATGGTACCGTCCATCACCTTGTAGAAGGCCAGCACGGCACAGCCGAGCAGGGCCGCCGTCATCCCCTGCTCCAATCGGTTAAGGCCGCGCAGACCGTGATGCTGACGCGCCTTCCAGTAGATGAAGATGCCCGGGCTGTAGAGCAGCGCCACCAGCAACAGGTACTCCACACCGGCAGCGTAGACCAGCCAGCAGCCGTAAACGGTCGCCACCAGGGCCAGCAGCAGGTCACGCTTGCGCTGATGAGGTTGACCCTGATAGGTCTCCCCTTTCAATGCCAGCTTCAGGCCATAAGCGCCCGAAAAGACGTAAGGCACCAGCGCCGCCGAGGTAGCGATGTTGACCAGCGCCAGATAGGTGCTGCTCTGGAAGTAGATGATGATCAGGAAGATCTGCACCAGACAGGTGGAGCACCAGAGCGACACCTGCGGCGAGCCGTTCTTGTTCTCCTTGGCAAACCAGCCCGGGAACACGCCGGTCTTGCCCGCGATGTAGGGCACTTCAGCAGCCAGCACGGTCCAGCTGAGCAGCGCCCCCATCACCGACACCACCAGACCGATGTTGATAAGCCAGGCGCCCCAGGGGCCGACTACGGCTTCAAGGATCATGGCGGTCGAAGGGTTCTTGAGCGCCGCCAGTTGCGGCTGGCTCATGACACCCAGCGAGAACAGGGTCACCATCACGTAAAGCGTCAGGGCGCCGAGCAACGCCAGCACGGTAGCGCGGCCCACATCCTTGCGATGACGGGCACGGGCAGAGACCACCACGGCCCCTTCAATCCCGATAAAGACCCAAAGGGTCACCTTCATGGTGGACTTGACCTGATCCATCACGGAGCCCAGCTCCATGTTGTTCTGGCCCCAGATATCCAGAGTGAAGGTATCCATGTTGAAGGCCAGCAGGATCGCGACACAGAAGACGATGAGCGGCACCATCTTGGCGATGGTGGTGACGATATTCACCAGCGCAGCAACCTGTACCCCGCGCAGCACCAGCGCATGCACCGACCAGATCAGGATGGAGGCCAGCGTGATGGCGACCGGCGTATTGCCGTCACCGAAGATGACGTTGTCCGGCGTATCGAAGAAGTAGCTCAGGGCGCTGAACACCACGATGGCGTAAGAGACGTTGGCCAGCAGTTGGCAGAGCCAGTAACCCCAGGCGGCGTTGAAACCGATGAAATCGCCGAAACCGGCTTTGGCATAGCTGAAGATACCGCCATCGAGATCGGGGCGGCGCATGGAGAGGTTCTGATAAACCAGCGCGAGACAGATCATGCCCAGACCGGTGATGGCCCAACCCAGGGCGACCGCCCCGGCACTGGCATGCGCAGCAATGTTTTGTGGCAGACTGAAGACCCCGGCGCCGACCATGGAGCCGACCACCAGCGAAATGAGGGCGCCCAGCCCTAGTTTCTTGTCCATTTCAATCCTGTTTATTTAGGCGGCGGCAGAGCGTCCGTATTCATACTGCGCGCAATATGGGAGGGGCTGGGAATCCTGACCCCGTGAAAAAGGCGGCAACTATATTGCATGACTATTCCGACCGCAATCCCTCGTCCCGTCAATCATGCACCGCCTTGACCGCGCGCAATTTTACAGCACTGACCCATATGGCCTGTGAGCTGGCTCAAATTAACCAAGACCCATTGATATTTCTCATTTTTCTGCCAACGCAACCTGACTCGCATGGTTCCTGTGCATCGCCATTCAGGCACTCTCTGTATAAATAATCTGCATAAAAAAGCCCCGGTGGAAACACCGGGGCCCATTATGTAAATCCCTATAAACGCAAACCGCCATCCAGTTCTATCATCCGCCCCGACAGATAGTCGTTGGCAAAAATAAAGCTCACCGTCTCGGCCAGCTGTTGCGCCTCGCCAAGGGTGCCGACCGGAATGGCCTGCTGCATCCGCGCCATCGCCTCCGGCTTCATCGCCGCCGTCATGTCGGTGGCAAACACCCCGGGGGCAATCCCCATGACCCGAATGCCATGGCGCGCCAGCTCCCGCGCCCAGGTCACCACCAGCGAGGCAACTCCCGCCTTGCTGGCGGCATAGTTGCTCTGGCCGATATTGCCGGCGCGGGCAATGGAAGAGATGTTGATGATAACGCCCCCCTGCCCCCCTTGCGCCATCAGCGCCGCCCCCTCGCGAGCGCAGAGGAAGGTACCTGTGAGGTTGACGTCAATCACGCTCTGCCACTGGGCCAGCGTCATCTTCTCCACCAGCTCACCCTCTTTCACCTTGATCAGCATGCCATCGCGCAAAATGCCGGCGCAGTTGATAAGACCGTGCAGCACGCCAAAACGCCCCTTGATGGCAGCAAAAACCGACTCAACCTCGGCTTCGCTCGCCACATTGCAGACAAACAGCTCGCACTGGCTATCTTGATCGCACTGATCATTCTGGCTGCGCACCAGGGCTGCGGTCGCCTCCAGATCGGCGCGATTGATGTCGAGCAGCGCCAGCGTCGCCCCCTGTGCGCCCAGGGCCAGCGCAATGGCCCGTCCCAAGCCACGTCCGGCGCCGGTAATAACGATGACCTTATCTTTGATATCCATCAATGCTCCTTGTAGCTGGTCGAAGGGAGATGCCTTGAAGAGAGGTGGCCCGTCAGGCGGGATCCTGTTTATCCAGATAGAGTTCGACGATGCTCGAGAAATCGCGACTCCCCTGCCCCTGAGCGGCATGCAGGTTGAACAGGTTACGCGCGAGCGCCCCCATCGGCACAGCGCTGTGGCCATGCTCGGCCAGCGCCATGGCCAGCCCCAAATCTTTCACCATCAGACGGGTCATAAAGCCCCCCTGATAGTTGCGGGCGGCAGGGACATTCTCCATCACCCCGGGCCAGGGGTTGTAACGCTCCAGACTCCAGTTGTTGCCGGAGCTCTTGCCCATGATGGTAGAGAGCACGGCGGGATCCAGCCCCTCCTTCACCCCGAGGGCCAGCGCCTCGGCAGTGCCCGCCATATGGATCGCAAGCAGCATGTTATTGCACATCTTGGCGATCTGCCCGGCGCCCAGCGCCCCGGCATGAAACAGGTTCTGCCCCATGCAGGCGAGCAAGGGTTTTGCCGCCTCGAAATCTGCCGCGTCGCCGCCAACGATAAAGGTGAGCGTCCCGGCGGCCGCACCGGCGACACCGCCCGATACGGGGGCATCGATAAAGCGCAAACCGCGTGCGCGGGCCGCCTCCCCGACCTGACGGGCAGAGTCGACATCTATGGTGGAGCAGTCGATCACCAGTGCACCAACCGGCAGGGCTGCCAGCAGATCCTGCCCCTCAGACAACCAAAGGTCGCGCACATGCTCCCCCGCAGGTAGCATGCTGATCACCACCTCGCAGCCGGTCACCGCCTCACGGGCATCCCCCGCGGCTATGCAGCCAGCGGCGATGGCGCGCTCAATGTTTTGGGCAACCAGATCAAACACCTGCACCGTCTGCCCGGCCCTGGCCAGATTGGCCGCCATGGCCCCCCCCATGTTGCCGAGCCCGATAAACCCTATCCTTGTCATCCCGCTTGCTCCTTGCGTTGCTGATGGCGGCTTCCGCCGGTTGCCAAGATGTTATTCCTTGCAGGCCAACGGATTGCGCCCCTGAGGCCAGCGATAGAAATCATTCAGCCACTCCCCCTCCGGTGGCAACTGTTGCCAGCGGGGATCTTTATCCTTGTCGATCAGCAGTGCCCGCACCCCTTCCACAAAATCCCCCTTGAGCACGCAGTTGACCGAGAGGGTCAGCTCCTCGGCAAATACTTCGGCCAGGGAGTTGCGGCGAGCCTGCCAATATTGGCGCCACAAAATGGCGCGGCTGATGGGGCTGCCAGTGCGGCAGAGCTGCTGCGCCTGCTGGAGTACCGTCTCCTGTTCATCGAACTGAGCCTCGAACAACCGCGCCAATACCCCTTGCAACGTGCGCCCCGCCAGCAGGGTATCGATCCTCTGTTGATGGGGTAACAGCACAGACGCAGGCAAGCGGGCCGCCACCTCACCATGTAACCCTCTGAACAGCAGATCGATCTGCTCACGGGGATCACCACTGCCAGTCCAGTCGAGTACGGCGAGGTGTGACAGCAGCGCACTGCGCTCGCCACTGGCGATGGCGTGATCCGCCAGCCCAAGACCGATGGCATCACTCCCGTTGAAGCGGGCGCCAGTCAGACCGAGCCAGAGCCCGAGTCGCCCCGGCATCCGGCTTAAAAACCAGCTCGCTCCTACGTCGGGGTAGAGCCCTATGGTCACCTCCGGCATGGCGAACAGGCTTCTTTCGGTCACCACCCGAAAATCGGCTCCGGCAAACAGGCCAATACCGCCCCCCATGCAGATACCGTCCGCCACGCAGATCAGGGGCTTGCGGTAAGAGTGGATGTGGTGGTCAAGCCGGTACTCCTGCTCGAAAAAGTCGCGGGCATAGCCAAACAGTTCCGCCTCGCTCGCCTCCTGCTTGCGGTAATAGAAGGAGCGGATATCACCACCGGCACAAAACGCCTTCTCACCCGCCCCCTGCAGCAGCACACAGACGATGGCGGGATCCTGCTCCCAACGGGTCAGCGTCTGTTGCAGGATCTGGATCATCGGCAGGCTCAATGCGTTGAGAGACGCAGGGCTGTCGAGGGTCAACACCCCGACCTGATGGCCATCTTCGGTGGGATAACAGCTAACCTTGACCGGCTCACTCATAAACGGCTCCGTATGGATTTATTCTGTTGGGCCATATTGCCAGCGCGGTAAGCGTTTCTCCAGGAAGGCGGCCACCCCTTCACGCTGATTGGCATCGCTAAAGAGATCGAGAAACAGCGCTCGCTCAAGGGGCAAGGCGGCATCCCGCGGGCCACTGCGGCCCTGATTGATCAGGGTTTTGCAGGCGCGCAGGGCGCTCGGGCTCTGGCGCTCCACCAGATGGGCCATCTGGTGCGCCGCCTCCCACGCCTGACCGGTTTTCACCACCTCCTCCACCAGCCCCATCTCGTAGGCCAGCGAGGCACTCACCTTCTCGCCGCAGAGGATCATCCGCTTGGCCCAGCCCGGCCCCACCAGCTCGGTCAGGCGCTGGGTACCACCGGCACAGGGAAGCAAGCCTACCGAAGCTTCCGGCAGTCCCAGCAACGCCTGCTGCTCGGCGATGCGGATATCACAGGCCAGCGCCACTTCCAGGCCACCACCCATGGCATAACCATTGATGGCGGCGATACTGACGCCGTGAAAACGGGCCAGCGCCTCGAAGGCCTTGCCAAAGGCCTCGGCTACTTCGCGGGCTAGCTCGACATTCCCCTCGACAAACATATTGAGGTCGGCACCGGCGCAGAAAAATTTGTCGCCCGCACCACGGATCACCAGCGCCACCACATCGGGACGACTGTCGAGCTCCACCATCATCTGCAAAAAGGCCTGCAGGCTGGCAAGGGTCCAGGTGTTGGCAGGGGGATGGTCGAGGGTGATATAGGCCACGTGGCCATGATATTCGAGTCTGATCCTTGTCATAACATTGTCCTTGTCGATGAAGCTGCCGCCATGATGACAGGCTTGAATGACACCAACCTGTGGCTGGCTCACAAAGCCGAAACCGGCATGGCATGGTGCAAATCGGGTGGCAGGCAACACACCCTTGATGCGACCACCGGTTAGCCCAGCGACAAACCGGGATCGGCCAGCATGCGGCGCGCGATGATGAGTCGCATCACCTCGTTGGTGCCCTCCAGAATGCGGTGTACCCGGGTATCGCGCAGATAGCGCTCGAGCGGATACTCGCGGATATAACCATAGCCGCCAAAGAGTTGCAGAGCCTCATCACAGATTCGATAACCCACATCGGTGGCAAACCGTTTGGCCATGGCACACCAGGCACTCTTGTCCGGTGCCCCGCGATCCAGCTTGTCGGCGGCCTGACGCACCAGCAAACGGGCGGCAGTCAGCTCGGTCGCCATGTCGGCCAGGCGAAACTGCACGCTCTGGAATTCGCTGATCGGGTGACCAAATTGCTGGCGCTGCTGCACATAGGCCAGCGCATCGTCCAGCGCCTGCTGGGCGGTGCCCACCGAACAGGTGGCAATATTGATGCGCCCCCCATCGAGGGCCTGCATGGCGAACTTGAACCCTTCCCCCTCTTCGCCCAACCGATAGCGGGAGGGAATACGCACCCCGTTGAAAACAACCTCCCGGGTCGGCTGGCTGTTCCAGCCCATCTTCTCTTCCGGCTTGCCATAGACGATACCCGCGCTATCTGCCGGCACCATAAAGGCAGAGATCCCCTTCGCACCTTCACCACCGGTACGGGCCATCACCACCAGCACATCGCTGCTGCCTGCTCCCGAGATAAAGACCTTGGTCCCCTCGATGAGGTAGCTGTCACCCTCGCGAGTGGCTCGGGTCTTGAGTGCCGCCGCATCGGAGCCCGCCCCCGGCTCGGTGAGGCAATAGGAGCCCAGCAGCTCGCCACTGGCCAGTTTGGGCACCCACTCCTTGGCAACCTCGGTGGGCAGCCAGCTGCCCAGCATCCAGCTCACCATGTTGTGAATGGTCAGATAAGCCGTGGTCGAGGTACAACCCATGGCGAGACGCTCGAAGATGAGGCTCGCATCGAGACGAGGTAATCCCAATCCGCCAAACTGCTCCGGCGTATAGAGACCGCAAAACCCGAGCCCGGCCGCCTGCTTGATGGTCGGGATCGGAAACTCATGCTCCTTGTCCCAGCGCGCGGCATGGGGTTTGAGCGCCTCATCGGCAAAGGCGGCGGCCGCCTCCACATACGCCTGTTGATCATCGGTCAGGGTAAAATCCATCTTGTCGTTCGCTCCCTTGTTGCCCCGCGCTTATTTTCCTGAGTTAGTGCTTTATGACGCGGCGCCCACACGCTGCGTCAGTCCAATCTGCCACTGTGGCGCTGTTGTCGTGGTAGCTGATGACTCTTTCACTACCACCGCTTTATCGACACACAACAGATTAACAATTGATTTACGTTTACGCTAACGTAAACTTGTGGCAGAAGTGAAGTACAAAATGGACCGACCACTGCCAGCCGTAACGCCGAGTCAGCCGGTCGAGCCAACCTTCCAACCCGACTGTCATATCCGCAAGGAGAGCATGGATGCAGATGGATGAGACCCTGAATGCCCTGACCGAACAGGTTGCGGCCTTCTGCCAGAAAGTGATCGCCCCGCGCGCCAGCGAGATCGATCAGAGCAACGCCTTTCCCCGTGATCTCTGGCCCCGGATGGGTGAACTGGGGCTGCACGGCATCACGGTGGCGGAGGAGTATGACGGGGTGAACCTCGGCTATCTGGCCCACGTGCTGGTGATGGAACAGGTAAGCCGCGCCAGCGCCTCGGTCGGCCTCTCCTACGGCGCCCACTCCAATCTCTGCATCAACCAGATCCATCGCCACGGCACGGCGGAGCAAAAAGCACGCTACCTGCCCCCGCTGGTGAGCGGCGAGCATGTGGGGGCGCTGGCCATGAGCGAGCCGGGCGCCGGGTCCGATGTGGTCAGCATGCGCCTCACCGCGGAGCGCGAGGGCGATCACTTCGTGCTGAACGGCAACAAGATGTGGATCACCAACGGCCCGGATGCCGACACCTTCGTCATCTATGCCAAGACAGATACCAGTGCGGGCCCCAAAGGAATTTCTGCCTTTATCGTTGAAGCCGGCACTCCCGGTTTTTCTACCGCCCAGAAGCTCGACAAGCTGGGGATGCGCGGCTCCAGCACCTGCGAGCTGGTGTTCGACAACTGCCCAGTACCGCAGGAAAACCTGCTGGGCACGCTGCACGGCGGGGTCAAGGTGCTGATGAGCGGGCTCGACTACGAGCGGGTGGTGCTGGCGGCGGGCCCCCTTGGCATCATGCAGGCCTGCATGGACGTGGTGCTGCCCTATGTGCGCGAGCGCAAGCAGTTCGGCCAGGCCATCGGCGAGTTCCAGCTGGTGCAGGGCAAGCTCGCCGACATGTATACCCGCCTCGCCAGCAGCCGGGCGCTGGTCTACTCGGTTGCGAGCGCCTGCGATCAGGGTCGCACCAGCCGTAAAGATTGCGCCGCAGCCATCCTGTTTGCCGCCGAAAACGCCACCCAGATGGCCCTAGACGCTATCCAGCTGCTCGGCGGCAACGGTTACATCAACGAATACCCCACAGGCCGCCTACTGCGGGACGCCAAACTTTACGAGATCGGCGCCGGCACCTCTGAGATCCGCCGCTGGCTCATCGGCCGCGAGCTGATGGGAGAAAATGCATGAGTCGTATCCACTCCCACCTTGACACGGCGAGCCCGGAATATGCGGCCAATCGGGCCGCCATGCAGGGGCTGGTCGACGATCTCCACGCCCGCATTGCCGAGATTGCGCAAGGGGGCGGCGCGGCAAACAACGCCCGCCATCAGGCCCGTGGAAAGCTGCTGCCCCGCGAGCGCATCAATCAGCTGCTGGACCCGGGCTCCCCGTTTCTCGAACTGTCGGCGCTGGCTGGCTGGCAGGTCTATGACGAGCCAGTGCCCGCCGCCGGTATCATCACCGGCATCGGCCGGGTCTCGGGCAGGCTCTGCATGCTGGTGGTGAACGACGCCACCGTGAAGGGCGGCACCTACTACCCGCTCACGGTGAAAAAACACCTGCGCGCCCAGGCCATCGCCGAGCGGCTGCGTCTCCCCTGCCTCTATCTGGTGGATTCCGGCGGCGCCTTCTTGCCGATGCAGGACGAGGTGTTCCCCGACCGGGATCACTTTGGCCGCATCTTCTACAACCAGGCCCGCATGTCGGCCCAAAACATCCCTCAACTGGCAGTGGTGATGGGGCTCTGCACCGCCGGGGGCGCCTACGTGCCCGCCATGGCGGACGAGTCGATCATGGTCAGGGAGCAGGCCACCATCTTTCTGGCGGGTCCGCCGCTGGTCAAGGCTGCCACCGGCGAGGAGATCAGCGCAGAGGCCCTGGGCGGCGCCGAAGTGCACTGCGCCCACTCCGGCGTTGCTGATCATATGGCCCGTGACGATGCCCACGCGCTGGCCATCGCCCGCACGCTGGTGACTCATCTGGGTAGCGAGCCGGTAGAGAGCAGCCCCGGCTACGAGCCCCCCAGCTACCCGATAGAGGAGCTCTACGGTCTGGTGGGCACCAGTCTCAAACGCCCTTACGACGCCCGCGAACTGATTGCACGACTAGTGGATAGCTCTGACTTTGACGAATTCAAGGCGCTGTTCGGCACCACTCTGGTGACCGGCTTTGCCCGTATTTGCGGCATGGAAGTGGGGATCCTCGCCAACAACGGCGTGCTGCACAGCGACAGCGCCCAGAAGGGGGCCCACTTTATCCAACTCTGTAACCGGCGTGCCATCCCGCTGCTCTTTTTGCAGAACATCACCGGCTTTATGGTGGGGAGTAGCGCAGAAAAAGAGGGGATCGCCAAGCACGGCGCCAAGCTGGTCACAGCGGTAGCCTGCAGCCGGGTGCCCAAGATCACCCTGATCGTTGGTGGCAGCTTTGGTGCCGGCAACTACGGCATGTGTGGCCGCGCTTATGAGCCCGATTTTCTCTTTAGCTGGCCCAACAGCCGTATCTCTGTCATGGGGGGCGAGCAAGCTGCCGGAGTGCTGGTACAGGTGCGTCGGGACAAGCTGGCTGCCGAGGGCAAAGATCTGAGCGAGCAGGAAGTGGCCGCCATCCGAGCCCCGGTGATCGAGCAGTATGAGCGCCAAGGCCACCCCTACTACGCCAGCGCCCGCCTCTGGGATGATGGCGTCATTGACCCGGCCCAGAGCCGCACCGTGCTGGCGCTGGCGCTCGCCGCCTGTCAGGGTGCCCGCATTGAACCCGAGCAGTACGGCATCTTTCGGATGTAAGGAGCAAACCCATGTCAGATCCACTTACTTCCTCCCAGACCCCGTTTCGGCTGGAACGGCATGGCCCACTGGCCGAGCTGGTGCTGTCGCGCCCGGCCCGCCACAACGCCTTTGATGCCGACCTGATGCTGGGGCTACTCGACTGCCTCGATGATCTGGCTCATCTCCATGGTCACTCACTTGCCGAACGTCCTCACACCCTGCTGCTGCGGGCCGAGGGCAAACATTTTTGCGCGGGTGCCGATCTCAACTGGATGCGTAATCTGGCCCACGCCGATTTCGAGCACAATCGCGAAGATGCCCGGGTACTGGCGCGGCTGATGCAGACCCTCGACGAGCTCCCCTTCCCCACGGTAGCGCTGGTGCAAGGGGCCGCCTATGGCGGGGCGCTGGGGCTCATCTGCGCTTGCGATCTGGTGCTGGCCAGCGATGATGCCCGCTTCTGCCTCTCAGAGGTGAGCCTGGGTCTGGTGCCTGCGGTGATCAGCCCTTACGTGGTACGCGCCATGGGAATGCGTCAGGCGCGCCGCTACATGCTCAGTGCAGAGCCGTTCGATGCCATTACCGCCTGTCGGCTCAATGTGGCACATCAACTCTGCAAGCCGGATCAACTGCTGGCGGAGGGACGGGCGCAGGCCCTTCGTCTGTGCCGCAACGGGCCGGAAGCGATGAAAGAGACCAAACGACTGCTGGCGGCGATAGAGGCCCATCCCTCCCGCCTGCACGAAGAGAAAACTGTCGAGACCATTGCCCGGGTTCGGGTGGGGCTCGAAGCCCAGGAGGGGATGCAGGCCTTCTTCGACAAACGTCCTCCCGCCTGGCGTCCCCGTTTCAAGGATGAGACATGACCCATCACACTCAGATTAAGCGCCTGCTGATCGCCAATCGCGGCGAAATCGCTGTGCGCATCATCAAAACGGCGAAACGCCTCGGCATTCACACCATCGCCCTCTACTCCGATGCCGACGCCCACGCCATGCACACCCACCTGGCCGATGAGGCCTGGCATCTGGGGCCCGCACCGGCCAGAGAGAGCTATCTCGACACCGGCAAGGTGCTGAAGATTGCCAAAGAAGCGCGCGCCGATGCCATCCATCCCGGTTACGGCTTTCTGTCGGAAAACAGCGATTTTGCCACCGCCTGCGAACAGCGCGGCCTGCGCTTTGTCGGCCCAAGCGGCGCCGCCATTCTCGCCATGGGCGACAAATCGGGCGCCAAGGCGCTGATGCAGGCTGCCGGCGTACCTGTGCTGCCCGGCTATCACGGCACGGATCAACGACCGGACTTCTTGCGCGATCAGGCGAGCCAGATTGGCTTCCCGCTACTTATCAAGGCAGCCAGTGGCGGCGGTGGCAAGGGGATGCGTCGGGTCGATCAGCTGGCTGACTTTGACGAGTCGCTGGCGGCAGTCAAACGTGAAGCCAAGGCCGCCTTTGGCGACGATCTGGTGCTGCTGGAGCGCTATCTACCCCGGGCTCGCCACGTGGAGGTGCAGGTCTTTGCCGATAGCCTCGGCAACGCCATCTATCTGGGGGACAGGGACTGCTCCTTGCAGCGACGCCATCAGAAAGTTATCGAAGAGGCGCCCGCCCCCGACATCCCTCCGGCTTTGCGTCGCGCCATGGGGGATGCGGCCGTGGCCGCAGCCAAAGCCATCCATTATCAGGGGGCTGGCACCATCGAGTTCCTGCTCTGCAAGGATGCGTTCTTCTTTATGGAGATGAACACCCGGCTGCAGGTGGAGCATCCGGTCACCGAAGCGGTGACCGGGCAGGATCTGGTGGCCTGGCAACTGGCCGTGGCAGAAGGCAAGCCGCTGCCACTCACCCAGGAGGAAGTGGTGCTGCGCGGCCATGCGGTGGAAGCGCGCCTCTACGCCGAGGATGTGGCGGCCGGTTTTCTGCCCGCCAGCGGGCCTATCCACTGGCTCCACTGGCCCGTTGGCGTGCGCATCGACACCGGCGTTACCGCTGGCGATGAGGTGAGCCCCTATTACGATCCCATGATCGCCAAGCTGATCGCCTACGGCCAGAGTCGCGCCGAGGCGTTCGCTCAACTGGCCGATGCGCTGGCGGCACTGGATCTCGGCCCGCTGGTGCACAACGGCCCGCTGCTGCTGCGCCTGTGTGAAGAGCCCGACGTCCTGGCCATGGGCCACCATACCCAATGGCCCATACCCACCACAGCACGGCCCATTCCTGAGCTCGCCTGGCCGCTGGCCGCCCTCTGGCTGGCGAGCCGCCCTGCGGGCACCTCCCCCTGGCAGCAAGCCTGCGGATTTCGGCTAGGGCCGGATCGCTGCTGGACAGCGGCGGTACGCATTGGTGATGAGCGGCGGGTATTGACCCTTCACGATCATGGCGGCCAGTTTGAGTGGCAAGGGGAGACTCATTGCTACCAGAGAGGTGATGATAATATCCGGCTGCAGAAGGGCGGCGACTGGCAACAGATCCCCATTCAGACGGTCGCAGGCCCGGAGGCAGCCTTCATCATGACCCTGGGGGGCCAGCGCATCCGCTTCGCGGCCGATGATCGGCAGCACAGCCACCATCATGATCAGACAAATGAGAAGGCGCAGGGCGCCATCGCCCCCATGCACGGCATCGTGGTGGCCGTGATGATTGAACCTGGCCAAACGGTCAGCAAGGGGCAACCCCTGCTGGTGCTGGAGGCGATGAAGATGGAACACCAGTTGCGTGCAGAGCGGGACGGGGTAATTGAAGCCCTGCTGTGCAAACAGGGCGAGCAGGTAAGCCAGGGAACCGTGCTGGTGCGCTTTGCCAAAGAGACTGCTTCACAGGAGGAACACCCATGAACCGATCACAGGACGTCCGTGACGACAGGGTCAGTCTGGTGGAGATGGGGCCGCGAGATGGCCTGCAAAATGAAGCTGCGCCCCTCTCCCTGGTACAGCGGCTGGAGCTGATCCAGCGCCTTAGCGACAGCGGCCTGCAACGCATCGAGGTGGGTGCCTTTGTCTCTGCCAAAAAAGTGCCGCAGATGGCGGACTCCGCAGCGCTGTTCGAGGCACTGCCGCGCAAGGGCTCAATCCGTTACGGCGCTCTGGTGCCCAATTTGCAAGGCTTGCAGGCTGCCATTGCCGCCCGCGCCGACGAGATTGGCCTCTTCACCGCCTGCTCCGACGGTTTTACCCGCGCCAATATCGGCATCAGCGTGGAGGAGTCGCTGGTGCGCTTCGCCCCGCTGGTGCAGGAGGCGCGCCGCCTCGGCATCAAGGTGCGTGGCTACCTCTCCACCGTCATCGCCTGCCCCTTCGACGGCCCGACCCGCCCAAAACGGGTCGCCGCCATGGCCGAACAGTTGCTGGATCTCGGCTGCCACGAAATTTCGCTGGGGGACACCATCGGCGTCGGCACCCCGGGCACCGTGGCCCCCATGCTGGATGCGGTGCTGCACGAGATCCCGGCGGGTCGACTCGCGGTCCATTTTCACGACACCTACGGCCAGGGGTTGGCCAACCTGCTACCCGCGCTGGAGCGCGGCATTCGCACCATCGACTGCTCGGTGGCGGGGCTTGGCGGCTGCCCCTATGCGCCGGGCGCCTCCGGCAATGTGGCGTCAGAAGAGGTGGTCTACCTGCTACACGGCCTTGGCATGACGACCGGGGTGGATCTCGACAAACTGGCGGCCACCGGCCAGTGGGTGAGCGAGCAGCTCGCTCGCCCCAACGGCTCGCGGGTCGGTCAGGCCCTGCACGCCAATGCCGAGCGGCTGCGTACCCGCCTCTGCCAGCCACACGCCCAGCAACAGGAGTCATGACCATGTCCCGTTCCCTGCCCGGCAAGGAGATCACCTACAGCATTTCGGAGCTGGCCCACGAGTTCGATGTCACGCCGCGCACCATCCGCTACTACGAGGATGAGGGGCTGCTCACTCCCCAGCGGGAGGGGCAAACTCGCATCTACAGCCATCGGGACAAGATCCGGCTCAAATTGACCCTGCGCGGCAAACGGCTGGGGTTTAGCCTGGCCGAGATCCGCGAGCTGTTTGATATGTACGACACCGACAAATCGAGCAAAACCCAGCTCCACTCCATGATCCAGCTGATCGAGGCAAAACGCGGCGCCCTGCGCCAGCAACTGGAGGATATCCAGATGGTGATGGCCGAGCTGGAAGCCGCCGAACAGCGCTGTGTTAATTCCCTTAACAGCTTGAAAACTGGCTCAGATTAACCGAATCTGGGAGCAAGCTATTGCCTTGGGGATCCCATGAGATATTGGTGCTGGTTTTTGCTCTTGTTCAGCCTCTCTGGCTGGAGCCATCCCATCATCAAGGTTGGTGGATACCCCTATGCCCCCTTTGTGGTCAAACTCCCCGATTCCCGCTATGAAGGACTGACCCTGGAGCTTATCGACCAGCTCAATGCCGTACAGAAAGAGGTGACCTTCGTCTTTGTCCCCACCTCGGCCGCCAACCGTTACAAGGCGCTCGATCTGGGCCGGTTCTCGCTGATGTTGTTTGAAGACACCAAGTGGGGCTGGGACACCGATAAATTCAAGATGACAGCCCCCTTCCTCGGTGGTGGCGAGGTCTATGTGGCCCTGAACAAAGCGGGGCGGGATCAGCGCTTTTTTGACGATCCTGCCAGCCATCACCTCATCGGGGTGACCGGCTATCACTACGGCGTCGGCCAGTTCAATGCCGATCCCCTCTACCTGCAGCGCAAGCTCAATATCACTCTGGTCAAAGACAACGTCAGCGCCCTGCAAGCGCTACTCAAAGGGCGCGGCGAGGTAGCCATTCTCAACGTTTCCTACCTTAACCAGTATCTGCAGGCCAATCCCGACACAGCCGACCAGTTGCTGATCTCGCAAAAATGGGATCAACAGTATCAACACCGCGCCATCCTTCACCCTGAGGCCCCCATTACCCCTGCCCAGCTGGAACAGTGGCTGGCAGCGCTGCAACAAAAAGGTGAACTGGATCGCCTTTGGACAAAGTACGGCGTACAACAGCACGCAACCCCATGATTACTATCCAGCTTTTCTGTACCATGGCGGGAACCACATGGGAGTGCACCAAATGAACACCACCGAGCCCGCGTCCCCCAAGCTCCGCTTGCTGCGCTACCTTGCCTACGCTTTCCTGCTGCTTCTTATCCTGATGACCCTGCTGCTGTGGCAAACCCCCCGTCTGATCCAGCGCTATCTGCCCGGCTGGCTGGCTGAGCACTATGGCCTGCAACTGACGCTGGGAGAGATTGACGTAGGGCTGCGCAACCCTTCTCTCACCCTCGGCGCGACTACCCTGCTCGATGCCAAGCAGCAGCCCATCATCGGTTTTGAGCAGCTCTTTATCACCCCAAACCTGCAAGCCAGCTGGCAGCAGAAAGGGGTCGTGCTTTCCGCCGTCACCCTGACCAAACCCGTGGTGCTGCTGCAACGTCTGACAGACAAAAAGGGGGAGGTTCGACTCAATCTGACCGATGCGCTGGCGACCCTGCTCGCCCCTGCCCCCTCCCCCGAGCCCGAAACAGCCAGCGCCCCGCTATTGGTCGATATTGCCAGCATCGCAGTCACTGACGGCCATGTGCGCTATCAGGATCAGCGCAAGGAGAGCGAACCCGGCTGGTTGCCGCCTCTCAATCTGGAGAAAATGACCCTCAAGCTCGATAACCTGCGCACCGAGGCAAATCACCCGACCGCCTATCAGCTGAACGCCGCCATCAACGGCAAAAGCAGCCTCGCTGCCCACGGCAAACTCGATGTGATGAGCGGCATGGGTCAGGGCAAAGCGAGCCTCAAACAGGTCGACCTGAAACCCTTCGCCCCGCTCTGGGCACCCTATCTCAAGCTGGATCTGGCCAAGGGCCACGCCAATGCAGAGGTGGAGTACCAGCTTAAAGAGGGCAAGCAAGGAGTGCTGTGGCAATTGTCCAAAGGCAAGCTGACCCTGGACAACTGGCAGCTTAAAAAACACAAGGGCGACGAATTTGCCCGCTTCGGCCAGCTGGCCCTGAGCGATCTGGCTGTCGATGGCCAGAAACAGTCGCTCCAGATCGGCAAGGTGACCCTGCAACAGCCCCTGCTCAAGGCCACCCTCAACCCACAGCAGGAGCTGGATCTGGCTGACTTGCTGATTGAACAGGCCCCCGCCAAACCTGCCAAAGGGGCCCACGCCGCAAACGAGGTGGCCAGCAATGCGGCGCCCAAATCGGCACCACAAGCAAAGACAGCCGGTAACGGCAAGAAACAGGTGCCAGACAAACCCTGGCAATGGCAGATCAAGCAGATCCTTATCGACAAGGGCGATCTCACCCTCACCGAATCGAGCAGCGGCAAACCGCAGGCACGCCAGCTCTCCGGCCTCAAGCTGGCGCTGGGGCCACTGGGCAGCAAGGGGGAGCAACCGAGCAAACTGACTCTGGCCACCCAGTTCAACCAGAGCAGCCCCCTCGCCTTTGATGGCCAACTGACCCTGACTCCTTTCACCTTAAGTGGCGACATCAACCAGCAGGGGCTGCCCCTGACGCTGGCACAGCCCTATCTAGCCGATCTGGTACGCATTAAGGTGCAAAACGGGCTGCTGAGCAGCAAGACCCGCCTTGATCTCGCCACCACCGCCCAGGGAGATCTGAGCAAGCTGACCCTGCAAGGGGGGCTCGATATCAACGGGCTCAAAGTAGTCGATCGGGCAGACAATCAGCGGCTGCTGGAGTTCAACACCCTGGCTCTCACCGGTCTGACGTACGACGGCATCAGCCAGCAGATGCGGATCAAGGAGATTGCCCTGAACAAGCCCTTCGCCCGCATCGAGATCAACGAAGATGGCACCACCAACCTGCAACAGCTGCTGTTGCCGCAACCGGCGGCAGCAAAAAGTACTCAAGCAGCGGCAGGCAGCAAGGCTCCCGACTTTCGTTTCACCATCGACCAGCTGCGCACCGAGCAGGGCAACCTGCGCTTTGCCGACCGCAGTCTGAGTCAGGATTTTGTGGCCGATATCGCCTCGCTGGGCGGCCAGAGTCGCCATATCAGCAATATTCCGGGGCAACGCTCCGATCTCGCCTTCAACGGCAAGGTGGATCGCTATGCGCCAGTGACCATTCGCGGCGGTACCAACCTGCTGGTCGCCAACCCGATCCTCGACATCGCGGTCGCTTTCCACAATCTGGAGCTCACCACCTTTACCCCCTATTCGGGCACCTATGCCGGTTATGCCATCGACAAGGGGCAGCTCTCCATGAAGCTGCACTACAAGCTGGAGGGTAACCGGCTGGAGGGGGATAACGACATCACCATCAAGAAGCTGCAACTGGGCGAGAAGATCAAGAGCGATCAGGCCAAGGATCTGCCACTGGGGCTGGCCATCGCCCTGCTGAGCGATGCCAACGGGGTGATACAGATGAACCTCAAAGTAAAGGGGGATCTTGATCAACCGGACTTCAGCATCGGCAATATCTTCTGGGATGTGCTGGGCAACACACTGAGCAAGGCGATCACCTCCCCCTTCTCCCTGCTCGCCTCGCTGGCCGATGGCACCGAAGATCTCGACGAACTTCCTTTCCTGCCGGGGGATCCCGATCTCACCCCCACCCAGCAGGAGAAACTGGTCAAGCTGGCGCAGGCCCTCAAGGATAGACCTAAGCTCAGCATGAACATTCGCGGCAAGGTCAACTTCAACGAGGAGCGTCCCATCCTGCAACGGCAAAAGCTGGAGCGGGTACTGGCCAAGCTCACCGGCAATCAGGCGGATCTCGACCTGCTGGAACAGGACCCCGCCCTGCAAGAGGCGCTGGCCCAAGCCTATGAAGAGCGCTTTGGCGAAGATCTGGAAGATCTGGCCGATCGCCTCCATCTGGATGAAGAGAGCGCGGCACTGCGGGCCCAGGCGGTGATCCTGCTGCGGGATCAGCAGCTCATCACCGCCAAATCCCTGCGCAATCTCGCCATGCGCCGGGCGCAAAATACCAAGGAGTTTCTGGTCGACAGCCAGGGGATCGCTCCGGAGCGGCTGTTCGTGCTCGACAGCCAGGTCAAGGAAGAGGACAAGGAAGCCAAAGTGATCCTGACGCTGGATCAGTGACGCCGCCGCACTTCGTAAAAAGCGTAATAAAAATACAACCCCTCAACTATTTTGACACCTTTTGCTCACCAAACAGCCTGTCCTGGTGAGCATTTGGCCTCTGATGCAAATAATCACGTAGTTTTTTTACGATTTATCCCCTCTGCCCCCTTGCGGGCGCGCCACAGCCTGCCTAAAATCGCGCGTCTTTTGTTAACCCCACCTCTATTTTTGGAGAACGCCACGTGAGCGAAAAATTGGCCAACCCTGCCCCTCTGGGTCTGATGGGTTTCGGTATGACCACCATCCTGCTGAACATCCATAACGCAGGTTTCTTCCCCATCAGCGCCATGATCCTGGCCATGGGCCTGTGCTACGGCGGCATCGCCCAGATCATTGCTGGCATCATGGAGTACAAGCGTGGCAACACCTTCGGTGTGACCGCGTTCACCTCCTACGGCCTGTTCTGGCTGAGCCTGGTGTTCCTGCTGATCATGCCGACCATGGGTCTGGCCGAAGCCACTCCGCACGCCTACATGGGTTGGTATCTGCTGATGTGGGGCATGTTCACCCTGTTCATGCTGGTTGGCACCATCAACTACCCGCGCGCCAAGCAGTTCGTATTCGCCTCCCTGACCGTGCTGTTCTTCCTGCTGGCCGCCCGTGACTTCACCGGCAGCACCCTGATCGGCACCATCGCCGGTTTCGAAGGCATCATCTGTGGCGCCAGCGCCATCTACCTGGCCATGGCCACCGTGATCAACGAGCAATTCGGCCGCACCGTAATGCCGATCGGCGATCACAAGAAAGCCGCCGCCGTACAGCTGAAAGCAGCTGCCTGATAGGCAAGCCACTCAGATTGTGAAAAAGGCACCCTCGGGTGCCTTTTTGCTATCTCGAATAACCGTTCAACAGATCGATTATCAGCCAAGTGACTCGGCGTCCACCTCCCCCGCCAGCAAGCGGGTCGCGGGGAAACGCAGGGCGGGATCCTGGCTAAAGAACTGGCTCAGTTGCCGGTATACCGCGGGATAGACCTGCTGCAGCCGCAGCGGATCGGTAAAGAAGCACTCGCAGCAGACGGCGAAAAACTCCGCGGGATGTTCAGCAGCATAGGGATCGATGGCGGTCACTTCGTCCCGATCGAGCTGCTGGCACAACTCGTCGAAGGCGGTCTGAAAGGCCTGTTGCCAGAGCTGGCTGCTCATCTGCCCCGGCAACGGCGGCGCACCGTCCGCCTCACCGCCCAGCATATCGAGCTTGTGGGCCAGCTCGTGGATCACCAGATTAAAGCCGTCCCAGTCGCCATCTTGCTGCAGTTCGCTCCAGGCCAGCACCAGCGGCCCTTGCGGCCAGGATTCGCCAGCGTTCTCCTCTTCAAACTCGCTCACCAGCCCGAACTCATCCTGCACCTCCTGACGCCGGGTGACGGGCTCGGGAATAATGATGATTTCGTGAAAGCCGCGATACCAGTCGATACCGAGATGAAGAATGGGCAACGCCGCCTGCAGCGCCAGCACCGCCTGTTGACGTGGGCTGAGCTCGACCCCGATCAGGGTCAGGGTCTTGCGCTTGAGTAGCTGTTGCCCCAAGCCGATAAGCGTCGTCTGCTCGGTGTCGCTGAGCCCTTGCAAGATGGGCACTGCCGCCAGCGCCTGACGCCACAATGCCAACTCATCCTCACTCATGGACGTTTGCGGGCGACCACCCAGCCATTTGAACCATCCCAGCACGCCTACTCCTTCTTTTGATGCAAAAAACAGGTTACAGCAGTTTGACGAACCGTTTCGGCCGCTCCTGATAATCCTGCGCCAGATAGAAACGGTGGGCCGCCTCGCGCTTGAGACTGCTGGATAGCTCCAGCTGGGCGCAACCTGCGGCCCGCGCCATCGCTTCGGCTCCCTTGAGCAAGGCTGCGCCCACTCCCGTCCCTCTTGCCCCTTCATCGACAACCAGCGCCGAGATCAGGCCCCAAGCTGGTGCAACATGCAGCGGTGCCAGCTTGTGCCACACCAGCACGCCGACCACCTTGTCGCCTAGGGAGGCGAGCAGCACAACACTCGCGGGATCCGGCGCCAACAGGCGCTCCGTCACGTCAGCGCCTTCGGCAGGATACCCCAATTGGGTGAACAGGTGGGCGATGGCGCTCCCGTCGTCGTCCTCAGGGGGACGGATCGTCAAAGTGTCAGGGTCAATTTTCATTGTTGGCCTCATGTTTGCTTTCCATTGTGTTACGCCCGTCACATTGTCTGGCGCAGATCAACAAGGAGGATCTCATCTTTACTCATAGAAAACGCTGCCTGCCATTATCCCCCCACCCTTGTCAATTCACAAATTTGCAACAAGGCAACATTTTTCGCTGGGAAGCACTGATACAACTCGATATGTTACAAGCCATGCATGGCGCGTGTTTGCGCTCTGCTTAACCCCTCAACCCCGCGCTCATTTGTTAACTGGATTGTTAACAAACAGGGCCAAAAACAGTGACAGAGAGCGAGGCCAAGATCTCGCCAAGACAGCGCCACAAACACAACAAAGGAGTTGTTGTACATGAATGAAATCGTCAATGCCATCAATGGTGTAATCTGGAGCCCTGCGCTCATCTACCTGTGTCTGGGGGTCGGTCTTTACTTCTCCCTGCGCACCCGTTTTTTGCAACTGCGTCATATCAAAGAGATGGTGCGCCTGATGTTTGATGGCAAGAGCACCGATGCCGGTGTCTCCTCCTTCCAGGCACTGGCCATGACCCTGGCCGGTCGTGTGGGTACCGGTAACATCGCCGGTGTGGCCACCGCCATCACCTTCGGTGGCCCGGGCGCCCTGTTCTGGATGTGGATGGTCGCCTTCCTCGGCGCCAGCTCCGCCTTCGTGGAGTCCACCCTGGGTCAGGTTTACAAAGAGAAGATCAACGGTGAATACCGCGGCGGCCCGGCCTTCTATATCGAGAAAGGGCTTGGCATGAAGTGGTACGCCTGGACCTTCGCCATCGCTACCGTCTTCGCCTGCGGCGTGCTGCTGCCGGGCGTGCAGGCCAACTCCATCGGCTCCAGTCTGCAGACCGCCTTTAATATCGATCCGAACGTCACTGCCGCCGGTCTGGCGCTGCTGCTCGGCTTTATTATCTTCGGTGGCGTCAAGCGTATCGCCAGCTTTGCCAGTACCGTAGTGCCCTTTATGGCGCTCGGCTACATCATCGTGGCTTGTGTCATCATCGCCCTCAATATCGGCCAGCTGCCGGGCGTGATCCTGCTGATCTGGAAGAGCGCCTTCGGTCTGGATGCCGGTTTCGGTGCCATTCTGGGTCTGGCCATCATGTGGGGGGTAAAACGCGGGGTCTACTCCAACGAAGCGGGTCAGGGTACCGGGCCGCACGCCTCCTCTGCTGCGGCAGTGAGCCACCCGGCCAAGCAAGGTCTGGTGCAGGCGTTCTCCGTCTATATCGACACCCTGTTCGTCTGCTCCGCCACCGGCTTTATGCTGCTGATCACCGGTCTCTATAACGTACAAGGGCCGGACGGCGCCGCCATCTACACGGGTATTGCCGGTATCGCAGCAGGCCCGGGCTATGTGCAGACCGCCATGGAGAGCATGATGCCGGGCTTTGGCAGCATTTTCGTGGCCATCGCGCTGTTCTTCTTCGCGTTCACCACCATCGTTGCCTACTACTACATCGCCGAAACCAACATCGCCTACATCAACCGCAAGATTAATCGCCCCTGGCTCACCTTCTTGCTGAAAATTGCGCTGATGGCTGCCACTGTCTACGGCACCGTCAAGACGGCGGATCTGGCGTGGGGCATGGGTGATATCGGGGTTGGCCTGATGGCATGGCTCAACATCATCGCCATCCTGCTGCTGCAAAAGACCGCCTTCACCTGTCTGAAGGATTATGAAGCGCAGCAGGCACAAGGTATTGACCCCGTATTCCACCCGGAGAAGCTCGGCATCAAGAACGCCGATTACTGGGTGGGCAAACGCTCCGAAGAGAACCTGGAGCGGGAGAAATCGGGCCATCAGTTCGAGCCGGATCAGGATCGCAAGACCTCCTGAACCAGAACGACATAAGAGATCAATAAAAATGGCAGCCTCGGCTGCCATTTTTATTTCTTTAATTTCAATAGGTTGCATTCAAACCAAGGAGTTAAGTGCCACATAAGGGACACGTTGGGACGTGAAAAGAGACCAAAATTGGCAAAATGTGGACACTTTTTTCTGCCCATTCCCGGGGAAATCACGCTGGTTGAAGATGGTTTTCCAACGGGTTAAAGCGGACAGCGTCATTGAGATAATCCGGTGCAAAGTGGGCGTATGTCATCGTCTGATGAAATATCAAGTGGCGCCCTCAAACGGTGGAACGCCCCCGTTTATGGATTTCGTGTTTGCGAGGCTCACCACGACGGCACCCCACACTGGCACCTGCTGCTATTTATGCGCCCGGAAGATCGCAACCGGGTGATCGGCATCCTGCAACGCTATGCCCTGACCGATGACCACGACGAGCTGGTACGGGATATCAAGGGCACCCCACCCTTTACCGACTTTACTCCCCGCTTTGACTGGAAAGAGATAGACCCAGCCAAGGGGGATGCCGCCGGCTATCTCGCCAAATACATTGCCAAGAACATCGACGGCGCCTACCTGGACGATGACGAGGAGGCTGGTACTGCCGCCGATGAGGGCGCCCTGCATGCCGTGGCTTGGGCCAGTTGGTGGGGTATTCGCACCTTCCAGCAGATCGGCGGCGCCCCGGTCGGGGTATGGCGTGAGCTGCGCCGCATCAGCAACGCCAAGAAGCATGCCGGTCTGGTGGGCCCACCCAAGCCCGTGCTGCAAGACCCACGATTTGAGGCTGCTCGCTTTGCCGCTAATAACGGCATCTTTCGCTGCTATCTGCACGCCATGGGCGGTGCACTGGCGACCCGCGCCGAACACCCCATCAAGCTGGCCCACCTCATCAAGGAGCAGGCCAACAGCTATGGCGAAGACATCAAGCGCCTGATGGGCATGACCTCCGCTCGCTTGGGCATCAAGACCCGCCTGCAAGGGTGGGAAATTGTGCCCGCCGGCACCCATGAAGCCAGGAAAGCCGCCGAGGCTGCAGCGAAGGGGGTTGGGGTTAAGACGGGCGACAGCCCGGCACCTTGGAGCTCTGACAATAACTGTACGCTACCGGATCCTGATGCCTTCACAGACCAGACCATGAGGGAACAATGGGGGTTATCCCCCTTCTCCATCGACCGATTGCGGGCTGGCGCCAGCGTCACGACAGACGGTTTCACCCTTTGGCTGGAGAATGGACAGTTGCAGTCAAGTCAATCGCTCCCGAGCGAGCCAGATTGGATAGCAGATTGCCAACCACCAACCGAACTGGACCAGCCGGATGAGTACGGCGTTTTTCAAGATAGTTGTCGCGCAAAGCTGTTTTAAGCAGCCTCTTTTTGCTCCGGCTCGGGTTTCTCGGGCCGCTCCGGATTTAGCATCACGGCACCGATAGGTGTCCAGTCTCGCGTCTTGCCACTCCACCTCGCTGGGTGTTGTGCTCGGGCGGCCTGGTACACAGCATCCCGTTTCGCCAGCAGGGCTTTATCGTCACCCCGATGCCGCTCGTTGGGTGTGACGAAGCGGATACGGCTATGCCGGTGCTCTTCGTTATACCAGGCCATAAAGTCGCGCACCCACTCCCTGGCCGCTTCCAGACTGGCAAAGCCGTCTGATGGCCACTGCGGACAGTACTTCAGCGTCCTGAACAATGACTCCGAGTACGGATTATCGTTGCTGACCCGAGGCCGTCCCCGCGAGGGCGTGACACCCAGGTCATGCATCTTGGTCAGCAGCGTGACTGACTTCATTGGCGCGCCGTTGTCCGAGTGCAAGACCAGCGGCTGCTTCCAGCACTGCTCGCGGATGATGCTCCGTTGCAGCAACGCCGCCGCCCGTTCACCGCACTCTTGCTCATGCACTTCCCAGCCCACCCCTTTGCGGCTGTAGATGTCCTCTATCAGATAGAGGTAGTAATACTGGCCGCGCACGAGTGACGGCAAGTAGGTGATATCCCAGGACCACACTTGATTGGGCCCAGTCGCGGTATGGCTGGTTGGTACCGGCACATGGCGCGGTGGCTGGCTCCGGCCACGCCTGTGCTGCTGGTCAGCCGCCCGCAAGATGCGATAGAAGCTCGACTCACTGGCCAAGTAGCGCCCCTGGTCGGCCAGCCGTGGCACAATTTGACTCGGCGGCAACGAGGCGAACTCCTGGCTATTGCAGACGTCCAGCACGGCCTGCCGCTCCTCTGGGCTCAATGCATGAGCAGGTATGGAACGAACCGCATCCGGTCGCCTATCGGCACTCAGCTCAGGCCCGGCCAACCAGCGCTGGAGCGTGCGCAGACTCAGCCCCAACACCTCGGCCGCAGGATGCTTGCGGGCGCCAGCTTCAAGCGCTTCGCGCCACCATGCAACGTATTGCTGCCGCTCTGGCAACGAGGTCAGTTGTCCTCGTCGACGTTGCTCCAGTAGGCATCGAGCTTTTTTTGCAATATCAGCAGAGCTGCTGCCTCGGCCAGGGCCTTGTCTTTGCGCCGCAGCTCTTGCTCCAGTTGCCGGATACGCTTCTTGTCCGCTTTGGCCTGTGCCTTCTCCGCCTGTTGTAAGGTACGAGCGGATTGCTGGCCCAGAATACAGGCTTGGCGCCATTGCTGGACTTGCTCGGGATAGAGACCCTTACGGCGGCAGTACTCACTGAGTTCAATCTCGGAAAGCGCAGCGGTTTCCAGCACGACGGCGAACTTGGCCTCGGCGGGCCATTCATCGGTCAGTTTGTTGTCCCCGGGCACAGGAGACCCTCCGTCTTTGGCGTGTTTGCGCCAATTATACAGAGTGACCTCGCTGATGTTTTCCTGCCGAGCCAACTCGGCCACCGACATATTGATGGGCGGCAGCAGCTTCTTGAGCAAAGCAGCCTTGCGCTCACTTGAATAACGAGCCATTCGACACTCTTTATCCGCCCCCGGTCTTCACATTTAGATTATTCAGATTAGGCGACAACTATTCTGACACCGGGGG
>NZ_JBFODS010000068.1:0-64529 GCF_040908445.1 Aeromonas sp. R10-2
GTCTGGCGCGTCTTGCTGTGAGCAGCCCGAATGGCGACCTTGAGTCGTTCATCTTCTTGTTGGCGCTGTGACGGTGGACGCTGGCGCCAGTGGTAGAAGCCCGCACGAGAGACCTCCAGCACACGACAGATAACGGAAATGGGATAGATGTCCTTTTGGTTGGCTATCCACGCGTACTTGGCAGTGACTCCTGAGCAAAGTACGCGGCGGCCTTTTTTATGATGTCGCGCTCCATGTTGGCTTGTGCGAGAGCTTTGCGTAGCCGGGCCACTTCAGCCTCCAGCTCGGCGACAGAACGCGCTCCGGGAATGGCCGATGTATCCTTTCCTCCTTTGGCTGCGACCACCCAGTTGCTCAGTGTGCCTTTGGCAATACCCAACCTTCTGGCGGCTTCAGCTTGGCCAAGGCCTTGCTCCAACACCAGTCGAACCGCCTCTGCCCGAAACTCTGGTGAATAGTGTTCTCTCGATTTCATTCAATACCCCCGATTGTCTCATCGTAACAATCGGGACTGTCTGTGAAAATCAGGATACCTCAGGGTGGAACAGCAGGGATTTGTCCTGCAACTGGGCTAGATAGCCGTGGATCCCCCCTTCACGCACCACCAGTTCGTGGGCGCGCGCCAGCGTCTCCTTGTCCGGCTTTTCACCGACTACGCGCAGCGGTGCAAGCAGCTGGGCAACCCCGGCCACGGCCAGCACGGCCACCACGCTCCCCATGGCGCGCAGGCCGCGGGCAGCCCCGCCGTGGGGCGAGAAGTGGAACCAGAGGGCGTGGTCATACTCCACCTGACGGTAGGAGAAGAGCAGCAGCCACAGGGCTCCCAGCAGCACGGCGCCGACCGAGATGAGCCAGCCCGGGGTGTACTGGGGATAGAGCAGCGACCCCTTGCGATAGAAAAGAGAGCGGCAGGGAGTCATGATCAGCAGGAAGCTGCCGAGCAGCAGGGCTGACTCCCAGTCTCCCCCCTTGAGCAGGGAGAAGGCGATACCCAGAGCCAGCAGCAGCTGGGTGGTGCGAAATGCGGCGTCGTGACGGCGATAGAGGCTGCGAGCCAGCAGGATCAAGAGGATACCGCTCACGCTGCCGAGCACGTGGGAGAGCTCCAGCAGATGGAGCGGCAACACCTGCAGCCACACTTCGATGTGGCTGCGCATGGTCGGGATCATGCCCGAGCAGAGCAGCAGGCTGCCGGCGGCGAAGGTCCCCATGCTGATAAGGGCGGGCAGAAATTCGCGTACTGCGCTCATCAGCCCCTGTAGCCGCTGCCAGCGCGCTTTTTGTTGCAGCATCTCCTGACTCGCAAAGAGCAGCAGGGCACAGAGAAAGGGAAGCAGGTAATAGATGCAGCGGTAGAGCAGCAGCGAGGCGAGCAGCTTGTCGGTTGGCAGATAGTTAGCCAGCAACATGCTCATGCTCGCTTCGAACACCCCGATCCCGCCCGGCACGTGGGCCAGCACCCCGAGGAAGCTGGCCAGCACGAAGGCACTGAGCAGCACAGGATAGGGGACGCTATCTGCGGGCAACAGCACGAACAGTACGGCGGCGGCGGCCATCCAGTCAGCCAGCGCGACCAGCAGCTGCGACAGACGAACCTTGAAGCCGGGCAGGGTCAGGGTGTGTTCGCGCCAGGAGAGACGGTGTGTGGGCCAGCAGAGGTAGCAGGCCACCAACAGCAGAGCCATCATTCCCACCAGCTTGAGCAGGGTATCTGCCCATTGCGGCCAGTCAGGCAGCAACTGTGATACATCGCAGGTCAGTAGGGCGCCACTTCCCCACGCCAGCAGGCCGAGGAAAAAGGTGATGGAGCAGAACAGCACCACGCGTGCCACTTCCCCGGTGGCGAGCCCCAATGCTGAGTAGAGGCGATAGCGTACCGAGGTGCCGGTCAGCAGGGAAAATCCCAGGGTGTTGGAGAAGGTGTAGGCGATAAAGGAGGTGATGCTGACCTGTTGCCAAGGAAGGCGCTTGCCCAGCGCATGGAGCGCCAGCATGTCATAGCTGCAGAGGCAACCATAACTGAGCAGGGTCAGCAACAGGGCGCCCGCCAGTCGCGGCAGGGGTTGGGACCAGATGGCCACACGAATATCGTGCCAGTGCCATGCCTGAGTCAGGTGATACAGCACGGTCAGTGCGGTGCCGAGCAGCAGCAAGCTGCACAAGGGGCCTAGCCATTTAAGCAGATGACGCCACATGCCATGTTCCTGTGGTCATTGACCGTTTCCCGCAAAGGGGGAGCCGGGTCGTGGATCCGGTTTGGACGAGGGAGGCGCTCGTCAGGAAAATTTCGGGAAGAGATGGAAAGGGAGGCGTCAGCCTCCCTCTGTGTTATCCAGTGATCGGTTGGATCACTTGGTTTTCGGCGCGACTTTGACGGCAGGGGTCTTGGCGTGGGTGGCTTTATGGTGTTTTTTCACCACCTTGGTCTGGGTCGCCTGCGGTGTGGCTGTCTTGGTCGGAGTGGCCGCCATGGTGAAACCGGAAGTCAGGGCAAAAACAGCGGCCAGAGTCAGGGGAATGATCTTTTTCATGGTCAATTTCCTTATTCGGGTTGATGTTATGGAGCGTTCTCCATGACAGTCATCCTATGACGGTTGCGGCGGCCCTTCAGTGAGCGGTTGGTGACGGTTTGTATCCAAATGTACAGGCAGGGTCAGGCAGAAGCGGGCGCCGTGGTCACTGGCCAGCAACGCCACATCCCCCCCGTGATGACGGGCAATGCTGCGCACGATGGCCAACCCCAGCCCGGTACCGCCGGTGCGACGATCCCGGCTCTGATCAAGGCGCACGAATGGTTCGAAGATCTGGGGCGCCAGCGCCGGATCGATCCCCGGTCCATCGTCGCTAACCTCCAGCAGATAGTTCTCCTGTAGCCGCGAGATGGAGAGGGTGACCTCGCTCTCGGCGTAGCGCAGAGCATTGCCGATGAGGTTCTCCACCGCGCGGGTCAGCAGACGCTGATCGCCGCACCAGGGCATGTGGCGTGGCGGCAGATCGAGGGTGAGCTTCTTTTCGGGGGCCAGCGCTTGCCAGTCGCCGAGATGCGCTTGTGCCCAGTGACTGAGTTCAAGCTCGTCGCGCTGCAACGGCAACTCGGGTCTATCCAGCCTGGCGTAGGTGAGCATCTCTTCGATCAGAGCGTCCAGCGCTCCCAGATCTCGCTCCAGCGCCTGCTGCTCCTGCTCGGCAGGGGCAGGATCGAGCATGGCAAGCCGATAGCGCAACCGGACCAGCGGGGTGCGCAACTCGTGGGCGATGGCATCGGTCAGTTGCTTGCGGCTGGCAATCATGGCCTGCAATTGGGTCGCCATTTGATCGAAGGTGCGTCCCACCCGGGCCAGACTGCTGCCCGGTGGCAGATTGGTTCGGCAGGAGAGATCCCCATCGCCTACGCGACGTGCGGTTTGCTCCAACTGTTGCAAGCCGCGCCAGTGGGGACGCAGCCACAGAAGGATGGGCAGGCCGAGAGAGAGGCCGATCACCAGCAGCAGTCCCACATCGACCCAGTGCAGCTCGTGCAGGTAGGAGAGATAGGGAACCGGGCCGACAATCAGCACCCGATCGGTATCGGGGATGCGCTGCAGGAAGGTGTCATCCTCCTCGACGATGACAATATTGCCAGCGGCCAGAAAGGCCTGATCCTCGTTGGCCAGCGGCTGGCGCACCAGCTCGCCGATCTTGAGGGGGAGGGTAAACTGACTGCTCTGCTCGGCCAGTCGATCGGGCCAGCGCTCTGGCGGGGTTCTTGCCAACTCGCCGGTCAACAGGCCAAGAGAGCCCTGCATCATGCGTTCGAGATAGCGATCACCCGCCCGTTCGGCGGTCACCTGATAGACCACGCCAACCAGCAGGATGGCCAGGGTGAAGCAGCCGATCAGCAACAGATAGAATTGGATAAAGAGACGGCGCATGGCGGTGCTCCCGAAAGAGGGTTATTCCCAGGCGTGGGGGACGAAGAGGTAGCCTTTCTGGCGCACCGTCTTGATCCGGGTCGGGTTGTCGGGGTTATCACCCAGTTTGCGGCGCAGGCGGGAGATGGCCACATCCATGCTGCGATCCTGGCCGTCGTACTCCCGGCCGCGCAAGCTGCGAAAGAGGGCTTCCCGACTCAAGATTTGGCCCGCGTGGCAGGCGAGCTCCCACAGCAGATCAAAGTCGGCGGTCGAGAGAGCAATGCTCTCGCCATCGAGCCGCACATCTCGCCCCGGGCCATCCACCCGCAGCCGACCAAATTGCAGCTGCTGGGGAACGCAGCTGGTGGCTGCCGGTTGGGTTGATGCTTGCTGGTGCTGGCGAAACTGCACCCTCAGTCTGGCCAGTAGCACGGGGGGCGGGGTGGTTTTAAGGATGTAGTCGTTGGCGCCCAGCTCCAGACTCAGGATCTGGTTCATGTCGCTATCCAGCGAGGTGAGCATTACGATGGGGCCGTCGAAGCGTGGCCGCAGATCCCGACAGAGGGACATGCCATCCTGCCCCGGCAACATGATATCGAGCAGCACCAGATCGGGCTGTTCGGTCTCGACCCGGGCCAGCGCCATATCCCCTCTGGGCTCGAGGATCACGTCCATATCGTGGCGACCGAGCCAACTGCTGATGAGCTGGCCAATCTCGGGATCATCTTCGACAAAAAGAATGCGTTGCATAGAAAAGCTCCAACGGAAAGCAGGAGAGAAGAAGAGCGATCCGCATATCAATGGCGCTTGGGAAATACAGAAAAAGAACCGGGCAGGCTGATGTGTGGGGGAGAGTGGCTGTGTGTATCGATGGGGAGGCACACATCGTGACAAATGGGCGGAGCCGCGTTTATCGATCTGGAGGATAATGGCCTTGCAGACAAGGCAAGGTACAGTCGAGCGCAAAACAAAAAACCGGCCAAGGCCGGTTTTTCGCGGAGCAGACCAGAAGGTCACTGCACCAAGTCGATGGACATCACCTTGCGGCGATTATCGACAGAATAATGGGGTGGCTGATGGGGCTCGAACCCACGACAACCGGAATCACAATCCGGGACTCTACCAACTGAGCTACAGCCACCACTGAAATTTTCATCAACGCTCGCCAATCCAAGAGGAAAGGGGAGCATTAATGGCGCGCCCTGCAGGATTCGAACCTGCGACCCACGGCTTAGAAGGCCGTTGCTCTATCCAACTGAGCTAAGGGCGCTTTGTATCAACACGTCTTGACGACAAGTTGATGAACATGGTCGGTGATAAAGGATTCGAACCTTTGACCCTCTGGTCCCAAACCAGATGCGCTACCGGGCTGCGCTAATCACCGAAAATCCCTGACCAGCATATCGACAAGAGTCGTACTGGGCAACGGGCGGGCATCATAGCCAAGCGTAAGGGCCAGCGTCAACGACTTTTTCCCCCAGTAAATTCAAGTGCCTACTTATTGCCCGCTACAGGTATGGCGTGCGTCTGCCGCTAACATCCCGGCTAAAAAAATGCGACAATGCGCGGCAGTTGAACACATGGTGAGTGGAGAACGATGTCTGCCAAAATCATAGATGGAAAACAGGTTGCGCAAACGATTCGCAGCCAGGTCGCGGCGCAAGTCCAACAGCGGTTGGCGGCAGGGAAACGGGCTCCAGGGCTGGCAGTCATTCTGGTGGGGGCGGATCCAGCCTCTCAGGTCTATGTCGGCAGCAAACGTCGGGCGTGCGAGGAGGTGGGTTTTCTCTCCCGCTCCTATGATCTGAGTGCAACCGCCAGTCAGGAAGAGCTGCTGGCGCTGATTGACCAGTTGAATGCGGATAGCCACGTAGATGGCATTCTGGTTCAGTTGCCGTTGCCGGATCACTTTGATACAACTCAGGTGCTGGAGCGGATCCAGCCTGACAAGGATGTAGATGGTTTTCACCCGTATAACGTCGGTCGTCTGGCCCAACGTATTCCGGCGCTGCGCCCCTGCACTCCGAAAGGGATCATGACGCTGATCGAGACCACCGGTGTCAAAACCCATGGTTTGCACGCCGTTGTGGTCGGTGCTTCCAACATCGTCGGGCGTCCCATGACCCTCGAATTGTTGCTGGCGGGCTGCACGACCACGACCTGTCACCGTTTTACCCGGGATCTGGAAGAGCAGGTACGCCGTGCCGATCTGCTGGTTGTTGCGGTCGGCAAGCCCAACTTCATCCCTGGGGAGTGGATCAAACCGGGGGCACTGGTGATCGATGTGGGCATCAACCGCCTGGCTGATGGCTCGCTGGTCGGGGATGTAGAGTTTGAGACGGCGCGCAGCCATGCCTCCTTCATTACTCCGGTACCCGGTGGTGTGGGCCCGATGACGGTCGCCAGCCTGATGGAAAATACCCTGATCGCCTGCAGTGAATATCACGACTGATCATGGCTGGTGATAACCCTGTGATCCCGTGAGGAGGCAGGATTCGCCAGAAATCTGACAATAAAAAACCGGTTGCTCAGAGAGGAACCGGTTTTTTATTTATCCAACGGGTGTTATTTACATATTTTGTGCTTCGTTTGGCACAATCACAGAGGCGTGATTTCCTTTCGGCCCCTGTTGCAGTTCAAAATTGACAGCCTGACCCGCTTTCAGGGTCTTGTAGCCCTCCATTTGAATCGTGGAGTAGTGAGCGAAGATATCCTCACCGCCCCCTTCCGGACAGATAAACCCAAATCCTTTTGCGTTGTTAAACCACTTAACTGTGCCGGTTGCCATACTTCTACATCCTTTTATTGATTACCCAGAAGTCGTTGAGTAACCTGCGCCAGCCCTTTATAACTAGGGACATGGGCCCATAGCAGACGGGCACAGATTAGCAAGTAACCAATCTAGTCTAACTTTTGAGCGAGTCAAGAAGTTGTTAACAGCTGATGTGATCTGGTTAACAAGTCTATTGACAACCTTGTGTTAGACGGTAGTAATCTAGAGGTACCAAAGCGCGATTATGAGCAAGCAGAAAGAACTCTTTGCTAATGAAGAGATTGCAGAAGCAGAGAAAACAAAGCTGCAGCCGCCACCCATGTATAAGGTTGTGTTGAACAACGATGACTACACGCCCATGGAGTTTGTGGTGGAGGTGCTGCAAAAGTTCTTTGGTATGGATTTGGACAAGGCGACTCAGGTCATGCTGAGTGTGCATTATAGTGGTAAGGGTGTCTGCGGCATGTTTACCGCAGAGATCGCCGAAACCAAGGTTGTCCAGGTCAACACCTATGCACGTAACAACGAACATCCACTGCTCTGTACTATGGAAAAGGCTTGAATCTGATGACTTGATGGCGAGTGTGACACCACATTGTAGCTGTACTAGGGGAGGTGCCTATGTTGAATAAAGATCTAGAAAAGACGCTGAACGAGGCTTTCAAACTGGCCCGTGACGAGCGCCACGAATTCATGACCGTCGAGCACCTGTTGTTAGCCCTTCTGGATAACAGTTCAGCCCATGAGGCGCTGAGCTCTTGTGGTGCCGATGTTGAGCAGATGCGCAAGGAGATCCGCGCATTCATCACCCAAACTACTCCGCTCATACCGCGCGATGATGAAGATCGTGAAACCCAGCCGACACTGGGCTTCCAGCGCGTGTTGCAGCGTGCCGTCTTCCATGTGCAATCCTCCGGCAATACCGAAGTCAGCGGCGCCAACGTGCTGGTCGCTATCTTCAGTGAGCAGGAGTCACAAGCTGCCTATTTCCTGAAAAAAGCCGAGATCAGCCGTCTCGACGTCGTCAATTTCCTCTCCCACGGGGTTCGCAAGGATAACAAGCCGGATCTCGGCAGCAATAACAATCCCGAGTCTGATGATGATGTCTCGGCCGCCCAGATTGAAAGCTTTGCCACCAACCTGAACCAGCTGGTGCTGGAAGGGCGCATCGATCCGCTGATTGGCCGTGATCAGGAGCTCAATCGTACCATTCAGGTGCTCTGCCGTCGTCGCAAGAACAACCCGCTGCTGGTGGGTGAAGCGGGCGTGGGCAAAACTGCTATTGCCGAAGGCTTGGCCTATCGCATCGTCAAGGGTGATGTGCCCGAGGTGATTGCGGGCAGTACCATCTATTCGCTGGATATGGGGTCTCTGCTGGCGGGCACCAAATACCGTGGGGATTTCGAGAAGCGCCTCAAGGTACTGCTCAAGCAGATTGAGCGTCAGGAAGGGGCCATCCTCTTTATCGACGAGATCCATACCATCATCGGTGCCGGTGCAGCATCCGGTGGTCAGCTGGATGCAGCCAACCTGATCAAGCCGCTGCTCTCCAATGGTTTGCTCCGCTGTGTGGGATCCACCACTTATCAGGAGTATGCCCAGATCTTCGAGAAAGACCGTGCGCTGGCCCGCCGCTTCCAGAAGATCGATATTGTCGAGCCGACTATCGATGACACCACTCGCATCCTGATGGGGCTCAAGAGCCGCTATGAAGCTCACCACGGCGTACGCTATACCGCCAAGGCGATCCGTGCAGCTGCCGAGCTCTCTGCCAAGTACATCAATGATCGTCACCTACCCGACAAGGCGATCGATGTGATCGACGAGGCGGGCGCCGGTCAACGGTTGCTGCCGGCGAGCAAGCGCAAGAAAGTGATCAATGTGCAGGAAATTGAGTCCACCGTAGCCAAGATAGCCCGCATTCCGGAGAAATCAGTTTCTTCCTCGGATAAAGAGGTACTGAAGAACCTGGAGCGCAATCTGAAGATGGTGGTCTTTGGTCAGGATAAAGCCATCGAGGTGCTGACCGATGCGATTCGCCTCTCTCGTTCAGGTTTGGGTAACGAGCGTCGCCCGGTTGGTTGCTTCCTCTTCGCTGGCCCGACCGGGGTGGGCAAGACCGAGGTCACCCAGCAGCTTGGTAAGGCGCTGGGTGTCGAGATGCTGCGCTTTGATATGTCCGAGTACATGGAACGACATACCGTATCTCGGCTGATTGGTGCGCCTCCCGGCTATGTTGGTTTTGAGCAGGGTGGTCTGCTGACTGATGCGGTGATCAAGCATCCTCATTCCGTCGTGTTGCTCGACGAGATTGAGAAGGCGCATCCGGATGTATTCAATCTACTGCTGCAGGTGATGGACAACGGCACCTTGACCGATAACAACGGGCGCAAGGCGGATTTCCGTAACGTGATTTTGGTCATGACTACCAACGCCGGTGTGCAGGAGACCCAGCGTAAATCGATTGGCTTCCAGCAACAGGATTTGAGCCACGATGCCATGGCGGTGATCAACAAGACCTTCAGTCCGGAGTTTCGTAACCGGCTTGATCACACCATCTGGTTCAACCATCTCGATATGACGGTGATTTATCAGGTGGTCGACAAGTTTATTGTCGAATTGCAGGTTCAACTGGATGCGAAGGGAGTTTCTCTCGAGGTGTCCGAGCGTGCCCGCCACTGGTTGGCAGAGAAGGGATATGACAGAGCCATGGGCGCCAGACCGATGGGGCGGGTGATCCAGGAGCACCTCAAGAAACCCCTGGCCAACGAGATCCTGTTCGGTTCACTGGTTGACGGGGGAATTGTGAAGGTTGAGTTGGTAAATGACAGCCTCAGCTTTGATTTTCAGGTCAATGTTGAAGCTGTTTCCCACTAAGCGTCAGTGATCAGAAAACGACAAAAAACCCCAACCGAAAGGTTGGGGTTTTTTGCTGAATTCCTGGCTTAGCGAGAGCGGAAAACAATACGTCCCTTGGAGAGATCGTAGGGAGTCAGTGCTACCGTTACTTTGTCTCCAGTCAGGATACGAATGTAGTTTTTGCGCATCTTGCCGGAAATATGAGCGATAACCACGTGACCATTCTCCAGTTCCACACGGAACATGGTATTGGGCAGGGTTTCGAGAATAGTGCCCTGCATCTCAATACTGTCTTCTTTAGCCATTGAATCCTCTTGATAAGCCACAACAAAAAACCGCTGGATCATGCCGGATTTAAGGCTATGTGTAAAGTTTACTCGGGCTTGGTGTCGATATTTTTCCATTCCCCCTGAATTAACAGCTCATGAGGGAGGTAATTGCGTTTGTAATTCATCTTGCGACACGCCTCTACCAGATAGCCAAGATAGAGCCAGCTTCGCCCGGTTCGCTTGGCCAGATCGAGCTGGCAGAGGATGGCAAAGGTACCCAGGGAGCGATCGGCATAGTCAGGATCGAAGAAGGTGTACATAGCGCTCAAGGAGTGGGGTAGCAGGTCTGTGGTAGCCACGCCAATAAGACGGCCCTCTTTGCGCATCTCCAGGTAGAGCGGCGGCATCCAGTCACAATGGAGAAAACCGCGATACTGGTTGCGGTTGGGCGGGTACATGCTGCCATCGTGGTGGCGCTCACGAATGTAGCGTTCGTAGAGCAGGTAATACTCGGGCTTGTCATCGTAACTGAGGACGATCTCGATATCCCGGTTGAGTTGGCGGATCCGCTTCTGGCCGCGGCTTGGGCGAAAGTGCTCGCTGTGAATACGAAGGGATTGGCAGGCATGGCACGCCGGGCAGTGGGGACGATAGATGTCGTTGCCACTGCGGCGAAAACCGGCAGTCAACAATCGCTCGTAACCGTTGGCGTTGAGCAGATTGTGATCCATCAGCACCAGCAACTGCTCCTGTTCATGGTCCAGATAACTGCAGGGATGCTTGGGAGTCAGCCCTACTTTAAGGATCACTTCTTCAGTCATAGGCTGATCTCCCCCTCTTGCCAGCAGGAAGCCAACAGTGGTTGATGGCCAAGGCGCGCCAGCTCGGCCAGAAAACGGGCCCTTGGCCACTCCTCGATACCCAGGGTCGCCAGAAACGGGTTCTGCATCTGGCAATCGATGAGATCGCCGCGATGGCGGGCGAAGTGGCGACAGAGTGCCACCATGGCAAGTTTGGCGCCGTTATCAATCCGGCTGAACATGGATTCACCGCAAAACAGTCGGCCGATAGATAGGCCATACAGCCCCGCTTGCAGCTCTCCCTCCTGCCAGATCTCGATAGAGTGGGCATGACCCAGCCGGTGCAACTGCTGGTAGGCCTCGATCATGGGTTGGCTGATCCAGGTGCCATCGGCAGTGCGACGAGGGGCGGCGCAGGCGGTAATGACTTCATTAAAGGCGCGATTGACGGAAATATCGAATGGGGTACGGCGGATAATCTTCTGCAGTGTCCGCCCCACATGGAGTTGGTCGGGACGGATCACTCCGCGGGGATCCGGTGACCACCACAGGGTCGGCTGGTGGGGTTCATTCCACGGGAAGATCCCCTTGTGATAAGCTGCCAGCAATCTGGCAGGGGAGAGATCCCCGCCGATCGCCAGCAAGCCGTTGGGCTCTTCCAGCGCATGGCTGGGGTCGGGAAACCAGCAAAGCTCATCATCCAGTTGGGTAAGATAGCGAGACATAAGGCAACGAGGTTCATAGATGAAGGCCATTATCCTGATAGTATCCAGCTTGCTCTGCTTTGTCACGGCGCCCGCCGGGGCGGAGGTCTACCAGCGCAATACCGCGCGGCCGGTCAATCAGGTGGTGTTTGGTCAGGTCGAAACGGTGCGCAATATTACCCAGCGCCAGATCCTGGAGTCAGAGCACTCTGGCTGGAAGACGCTGGGTGGTGCCGTGTTGGGCGGTCTGCTTGGCAACCAGTTTGGTGGCGGTCATGGTCGTGAAATCGCCACCGCCGTCGGGGCGCTGGCGGGAGCTGCGGCTGCGCAGCAATACCAGTCCGGGGGAACCGTGGTGGAAAACAAGCTGGTGGAGCTGCTGATCCGCAACGAGCAAAATGCCCTTATCAACGTGATCCAGGATTATGATCCCGCCATGGTCTTTGCCAATGGAGACAAGGTGCGCATTCTCTACTTCGATGATGGGGTGCGGGTCGACAAGACTTACTGACTTTCGATAGTCATGGTGATGGGAAGACTGTGGCAGGAAAGGAACCCGCAGACTCTCCTGTCGGAAAGTCTGTCGGGCGGTAATACACGGGACTGATGCCCTGAGGATTCAGATAGTTATCTCTTGAGAGACTATCTTGTCGCGACCGGTGTTCTTTGCCTGATAGAGCAGCCGATCCGCTACGCTCAGCGCCTCGTCCATGGATATCCGCCCGACGCTGATCACGCCGTAACTGGCGCGAACAAAGAGCGGGGTTTCCGGTGACAAGGGTTGCTGGCGCAGCTGCTGACGCAGCCCTTCAAGACGCTTGATCAACACGGGGACGGTACAGTGAGGCACCATCATGGCAAACTCCTCTCCGCCAAACCGGGCGATCATGGCATCGGGGAAGAACTGGGTCAGTAGCCGGGTCAGATGGCAGAGCAGTTGATCGCCGATGGCATGGCCCCAGTGATCGTTGACCTGCTTGAAGTGATCCACATCGAGCACACAGAGTGCAAGAGGCGTCTGCTGGCGCTGATGTTCTTCAAACCATTTTTGCCCTTCGTTGAACCAGTAGCGCCGATTGTAGAGACCGGTCAGGTAGTCGCGATTGGCTGACTCCTGAATGCTGTTGAACTGCTCGAGCGCCTCCAGATTGTGGCTGACCCGACACTGCAGCTCTTCCGGCTCGAACGGCTGGTTGAGAAAGTCGTTGGCGCCTTGCTTGAGGTAGCGAGCAGAGAGACCGCGTTTGTCCGAGACCGAGATCCCGATAATCGCGAGCTGCTGCTTGCTGTAACGCTCTCTCAGCATCCGCACCAGACTGATGCCATCGATATCCGGCATATAGTAGTCGACCAGTGCCAGCCGGATGTCCGGGTGTTGCTCCAGCATCGCAATCGCTTCACGGGCATGACTGGCCTCATGCACCTGCAACAACTGCTTGCGCAACTGGGCCATGGTGCGGTGACGGGAGGTGCGTGAGTCATCGACCACCAGCACTTCGATGGACTGGTTGAGATAGAGGCGGTGCACCAGACTAACGGCATATTGCAGCGAGTGGCGCGAATCCTTCATCACATAGTCCAGCACGCCGGTTTCCAGCCAGGCTGCACGTTTATCCTCGCTGATGTCGGCAGTGAGGATCACCACCGGCAAACCTCGAGCCAGCAGCTCGTTGACCGCTTCGCCACGGGGCGCATCCGGCAAGGTCAGGTCCACCAGCGCGACCACATACTCCTCGCCCCGGCAGTGACGGGCACCTTCGAGGGTATCGAAGGCGTCAATCTCGAGGCCTGTCTGCTGAGCAATGGCCTGAGTCAGCATACGGCGGATGGTCAGGCTATCTTCGACAATCAATATCTTCTGTTTCATTAGACTCCTTTAAATAAAAAAGGCATACCGACTGGTATGCCTTATATCACAACTGCGCTTATTTATTGCGCGTCAAGGTAGCGTTCGGCATCGAGGGCTGCCATGCAGCCGGTACCGGCAGAGGTGATCGCCTGACGGTAGTTGTGGTCGGCCACATCGCCGGCAGCGAAGACACCTTCAATGCTGGTCTGGGTGGCAAAACCGTCGAGGCCGCCGCGTACCTTCAGATAGCCGTTTTGCATCTCCAGCTGGCCATCGAAGATCTGGGTATTGGGCTGGTGGCCGATGGCGATGAAGACGCCCATCAGCGGCAGCTCGCTGGTGCTGTTGTCCTGAGTGTTGCGCAGGCGCACACCGGTGACCCCCATCTGATCACCCAGCACTTCGTCCAGGGTCTGGTGGGTGTGCAGCACGATGTTGCCGCTCGCAACCTTGTCGTGCAGACGCTTGATCAGGATCTTCTCGGCACGGAATTCGTCGCGGCGGTGGATCAGGTGCACCTTTTTGGCGATGTTGGCCAGATACAAGGCCTCTTCCACAGCGGTGTTGCCGCCGCCGATCACCGCCACTTCCTGATTGCGGTAGAAGAAACCGTCACAGGTGGCACAGGCAGAGACGCCGCGCCCCTTGAAGGCCTCTTCGGAGGGCAGACCCAGATACTTGGCGGAGGCGCCGGTCGCGATGATCAGGGCATCGCAGGTGTATTCGCCGTTGTCGCCCTTGAGGCGGAACGGGCGCTGAGTCAGTTCGACACTGTTGATGTGATCAAACAGGATGCGGGTATCGAACTTCTCAGCATGCTCTTTCATGCGCTCCATCAGGGCCGGGCCGGTCAGGCCTTCCGGATCACCTGGCCAGTTTTCCACTTCGGTGGTGGTGGTCAGCTGACCCCCTTGCTGCATGCCGGTGATGAGCAGGGGATTGAGGTTGGCGCGGGCGGCATAGACGGCCGCGGTGTAACCGGCCGGGCCTGACCCTAAGATCAGCAATTTGCTGTGAGTGACTTGGCTCATGATGTCATTTCCGGGATGTGATGAGTTTGCGCGATTGTAGGTAATTCGTGATCCGGGGTCAAAGGCTGGTGAGTCGATTGCACTAATCGTGTTCACAAGGGGTGACATGCAAAATAAAGGAATAAAAAAACCGCCCATCGCGGGCGGATTTTCACTCATCTCCAACTGGCGCAGGCCAGCGCAGATCAGTTCAGCAGGGTTAGGGGATCCGTGTAGGCAAGGCCATGTGCCACGGCCACTTCCTTGCAGGTGAGCTTGCCCTCCATCACGTTGAGCCCGTGCAGCAGGTTGGGATCGTTCAGCAGTGCCTGACGATACCCTTGCTGTGCCAGCTTGATGATAAAGGGGAGGGTGGCATTGTTGAGCGCCACGGTCGAGGTGCGGGCCACCGCCCCTGGCATGTTGGCGACACAGTAGTGCACCACCTCATCGACGATATAGGTCGGATCCTGGTGGGTGGTGGCGTGGGAGGTTTCCACACAGCCGCCCTGATCGATGGCCACATCGACGATGGCAGAACCCGGCTTCATGCGCGCAATGTGGTCACGGCTGACAAGTTTTGGCGCAGTGGCACCCGGCACCAGCACGCCGCCGATGACCAGATCGGCCGCCAGCAGATGGCGCTCCAGCGTCTCGCTGTTGGAGTAGACCACCTTGGCCGCTCCCTGGAACTCGTTATCGAGACGGCGCAGGGTATCGACGTTGTTATCGAGGATGGTGACATCCGCGCGCAGGCCAATGGCCATGCGGGCCGCATTGGAGCCGACCACGCCGCCACCGATGATCACCACCTTGGCCGGTTCGACACCGGGTACGCCGCCGAGCAGCACACCGCTACCACCGCGCGATTTTTCCAGCGCTTGGGCACCCGCCTGAATAGACATGCGTCCGGCAACTTCTGACATGGGGGCCAGCAGGGGCAGGCCGCCACGGCCGTCGGTGACGGTTTCATAGGCGATACAGATGGCGCCGCTTTTCAGCAGGGCTTCGGTCTGGGGCAAGTCTGGCGCCAGATGCAGATAGGTGAACAGGGTTTGACCCGGACGCAGCATGGCACATTCGACAGGCTGAGGTTCCTTGACCTTGACGATCATCTCGGCTTTGGCGAAAACCTCTGCAGCAGAGGCCAAAATTTCGGCTCCAACAGCGATATAATCTGCATCGCTGAAGCCAATGCCGTTTCCGGCACCGCTTTGGACGAAAACAGTATGGTTTCGTGCTGTCAGTTCACGTACACTGGCCGGAACCATGCCTACGCGGTATTCATGGTTTTTTATCTCTTTAGGTACACCGATAATCATGCTATCCCTCGTCTATAGATTGGTGTTTCATGTTGCCAAAATGTTAACCAACATTTGCGCCTAGTATATTCAGGTATTGACAGGATTTGTGACCATAATTATAAAATGACTGGTGATTCTTACCAAAAAATAGCCAAAGGATGGAATAAAATGATGGAAGCTAAGAGTCGGCTAAAGGATTTGGACAGGATTGACCGCAACATTCTTAATGAACTGCAAAAGGATGGCAGGATTTCGAATGTTGAGTTGTCCAAGCGAGTTGGCCTGAGTCCTACACCGTGTCTGGAACGGGTTCGTCGCCTCGAGCGACAAGGTTATATCGAAGGATATGCCGCTATTCTGAACCCTCATTATCTGGACGCATCTCTGCTGGTGTTCGTAGAGATAACCCTCAATCGCGGGGCGCCTGATGTGTTTGAACAGTTCAACAAGGCTGTTCAGGTACTCGAAGAGATCCAGGAGTGTCATCTGGTTTCCGGTGACTTCGACTATCTGCTCAAGACCCGAGTCAGCGACATGTCGGCTTACCGCCGTCTGTTGGGGGAAACCCTGCTGCGTCTGCCCGGTGTCAATGACACCCGCACCTACGTGGTGATGGAAGAGGTCAAGCAGAGCAGTCGTCTGGTGATCAGCACCCGATAAAGCAGGTTATGCCGTGGTGTATTTTCCATATGAGACACCATGACAGTCAGAAACGAGCGGCCGGTCCGCTCGTTTCTTCTTGTAAAGATAATTGCAAATATGGCCCCGTCCCATCAGGCTCTGGCTGACAATCGATGGGCTTTTCGGGGATACTAGGCCCCCTTATTTCCTGCATTACATGTTTTCAGAAAGGAGCCGGAGTTTGGCCGATAAAAAGCTGTTTACTCCTTTATCAGGTACACAACGGATCTTCGAAGCCGTCTTGATCGCCATCACTCTGATGGCTGCTTATCTTCTGCTTGCCCTGTTGTCCTATCATCCCGCTGATCCCGGCTGGTCCCAGACCTCCTGGCAAGGGGAGGTGAAGAACCTCGCCGGTAGTGCCGGTGCTTGGCTCGCCGATATCACCATGTTTACCTTTGGTGCTTTCTCCTATCTGGTGCCGCCGCTGGTGGTACTGCTGGGCTGGAGTCTGTTCTGGCGCCCGAGCCGTCTGCTCGATGTGGATTACCTCACCCTGGGGGTGCGGATCATCGGCTTTATCCTGACCGTACTCGGCATGTCGGCCATTGCCAGCATGAACTTCAACGATATGCAAAACTTCTCCGCCGGTGGTCTGGTGGGGGATGTGATCGCCTCCGCGGTGGTGCCGCTGTTTGGCGGCGTCGGTGCCAACCTGATGCTGCTCTGCTTCGTGGCAACCGGCATCACCCTGTTTACCGGCTGGTCCTGGCTCACCATCGTCGAGCAGATCGGTGCGGCCTGTACCGGTTCGGTCAGCGCTGTTTACCACTTCCCGACCACCCTCGGCCGCTGGCTGACCGGTGGCTGGCGTCAACCCCGCAACGAGGGGCCGGATCCCTTGCTGGAAGGCGGGGTAGGGGCCATAGCGTTTGATGATGAGGAAGATGAGCCACACACCAGCTGGACGCGCAAGCCCAAGGCCAAAAATCAGAAGGCTGCCGCCGAAGAGTGGCTGCCAGAACTCGACGACGATACCTTCGAGTTCGATCCCCAGTTTGATGATGAGGATGACGAGCCAGCTCAGGCTGCCAAGCCGAAACGTGCGGTGGCGGCCGCCAATGGTCGCCGTCAGCCGGTACTGGCTGTGGCCGATGACGATGATGAGGACGATCTGGATCTGCCCTGGGCCGAAGGGGACGACGAGGTTGCCGCGCCGGTAGCCGTCGCACCAACCAAGCCCAAGCGTCGTCCGCAGTCAACAATGCCGCCGTTGCCGAGTATCGAACTGCTCGACCGTCCACCCGCCAAGACCCAGATGATGAGCAAGGATGAGCTGGATCGCATGGGCCGTCTGGTGGAGGCCAAGCTTGCCGACTACAACGTGCAGGCCAAGGTGGTCGGTGTCTATCCGGGCCCGGTCATTACCCGTTTCGAGCTGGATCTGGCGCCGGGCATGAAGGCGAGCAAGATCACCAACCTCTCGCGCGATCTGGCCCGATCCCTCTCTGCCAGCAGCGTGCGGGTGGTGGAAGTGATCCCGGGTAAAACCTATGTTGGTATCGAGCTGCCCAACCGGGTGCGTCAGACCGTTTACCTGCGCGAAACCCTCGACTGCGATGCCTTCCGCGATAGCCGCAACCCGCTCACCATGGGCCTGGGTCAGGACATCGCAGGGGAGCCGGTGGTGGTGAACCTGGCCAAGATGCCGCACCTGCTGGTGGCCGGTACCACAGGTTCAGGTAAGTCGGTGGGGGTCAACACCATGATCATCTCGATGCTCTACAAGTCATCCCCCGATGATCTGCGCTTCATCATGATCGACCCCAAGATGCTGGAACTCTCGGTCTACGAAGGGATCCCGCATCTGCTGACCGAGGTGGTGACCGACATGAAGGACGCCGCCAACGCCCTGCGCTGGTGTGTGGGCGAGATGGAACGCCGTTACAAGCTGATGTCGGCAGTCGGGGTGCGCAACCTCAAGGGCTACAACGACAAGGTGCTGGCTGCCATCGAGGAGGGGGAACCTCTGCTGGATCCGTTGTGGCGCCCGGGTGACTCCATGGATCAGATGCCGCCAGAGTTGGAGAAACTGCCTCACATCGTGGTGGTGGTGGACGAATTTGCCGACATGATGATGATCGTCGGCAAGAAGGTGGAAGAGCTGATCGCCCGTATCGCCCAGAAGGCGCGGGCTGCCGGTATTCACCTTATTCTGGCGACCCAGCGTCCGTCAGTGGATGTGATTACCGGTCTTATCAAGGCCAACATCCCGACCCGTATTTCGTTCCAGGTATCGAGCAAGATCGACTCCCGTACCATTATCGATCAGGGCGGCGCCGAATCCCTGCTCGGTATGGGCGACATGCTCTACATGCCGGCTGGCACCTCCAACCCGACCCGGGTACACGGTGCGTTCGTCGATGACCACGAAGTGCACAAGGTGGTGGCGGACTGGAAACTGCGCGGCGAGCCGAACTACATCGAGGAGATCCTCTCCGGTGAGTCGGGTGGCGAAGGTGGCAGCGGCGAATATGGCGGCGGTGGCGATGAAGAGCTCGACCCCCTGTTCGACGAAGCGGTCGCCTTTGTGGTGGAGTCCCGCCGTGGCTCGACCTCCAGCGTCCAGCGCAAGTTCAAGATTGGGTACAACCGGGCAGCCCGTCTCATCGAGCAGATGGAGAATCAGGGCATCGTCAGCTCACCGGGTGGCAATGGTCAGCGCGACGTGCTGGCACCGCCGCCGGTGCGGGACTAAGCCTCACCGTTTCATTCTATCCCTGGCCATGCCCTCCGCGGGCGTGGCCTTTTATCGAGAGCGTCTTTATGAAGAGCGTGATGAAAAAACAACTGTTGATGGGTACCGTGCTGCTGATGGCCAGCAGTCAGGTGTGGGCCGATGCGGCCAGCGATCTCAAACAGAAGCTGGCGGGTGTCAGCCTCTTCTCCGCCAAATTTGCCCAGACCGTCTATGACAGCAAGGGCAAAGAGCTGCAAAAGGCCAGCGGCGATCTGCTGGTGCAGCGGCCAAACCGCTTCAACTGGCACACCACCTCGCCGGACGAGAGCCTGATCGTGGCCGATGGTCAGGATGTCTGGGTCTATGATCCCTTCGTCGAGCAGGTCACCGCCCTCAAGCTGAAAGATGCGGTGCTCAACACTCCCTTTATTCTGATCGCTGGCAATGACGACAAGTTCTGGAAGAACTATGACGTGACCCAGCAGGGAGATGTCTATACCGTCACCAGCCGCAACAAGGATGAGCTGATCGCCTCCTTCCGTGTCACCTTTGACAGACAAGACAACATCAGTCGTTTCGATGTGAAAGAGGCGCAAGGGCAGTGGAGTGAATTCACCCTGAGCAGCTTCAACCGCAAGCCGGTGCTCAAGGGCAACGAATTTGTTTTCAAGATCCCGAAGGGGGTCGAGCTGGACGACCAGCGCTAATGAGCAAGCGGTCGTTTGATTGCTCGCCACTGCGCCAGTCAAAGGCGGGTGGCGTGACGCTGGGTGGTCAATACAGATGAGTAACTTGTCGCTGGATTTTTCATCGGACTTTCGTCCGCTGGCGGCCCGGATGCGGCCGCAAAACCTCGGCCAGTATATCGGTCAGCAACATATCCTGGGGGCTGACAAGCCCCTGCGCAAAGCCATTCTGGCGGGTCACTGCCACTCAATGATCCTGTGGGGGCCGCCCGGTACCGGCAAAACTACGCTGGCAGAGCTGATGGCGCATTACTGTCAGGCTGAAGTGGAGCGGCTCTCTGCGGTCACCTCCGGCATCAAGGAGATCCGCGCCGCTATCGACAAGGCGAAGGAGAACAGCTGGCGCGGGGTGCGTACCATCCTGTTCGTGGATGAGGTGCACCGCTTCAACAAGAGTCAGCAGGATGTGTTCCTGCCTCACATCGAAGATGGCACCATCACTTTTATCGGTGCCACCACTGAAAACCCCTCGTTCGAACTCAACAACGCACTGCTCTCTAGGGCACGGGTCTATCTGCTCAAGCGACTGGAGGAGAGCGACATCCTCGCCATGATCGATCAGGCGATGATCGATCCTCGTGGTCTCAATGATCCGGCACTCACCTTCGCCCCTGGCGTCAAAGAGGCGCTGGCCAAGGCGGTGGATGGGGACGGACGAAAATCCCTCAACTATCTGGAACTGTTGGCCGACATGGCCGAAACCGACAGTGCAGGGGCGCGGGTGATCGACAGTGCCCTGCTCGCCGCCGTGGTGGGGGAGCACGTGGCCCGCTTCGACAAGGGGGGCGATCACTTCTACGACCTCATCTCGGCGGTGCACAAATCCATTCGCGGCTCGGCGCCGGATGCGGCGCTCTACTGGTATGCCCGCATGGTGAGCGCCGGTTGCGATCCCCTCTATATAGCCCGCCGCTTGCTGGCGATTGCCTCGGAAGATGTGGGCAATGCCGATCCCCGTGCCATGCAGGTCGCCCTGTCGGCCTGGGATTGTTTCCATCGGATCGGGCCGGCGGAAGGGGAGCGGGCTATCGCCCAGGCGATCGTCTATCTCGCCTGCGCCCCGAAAAGCAATGCGGTCTATACCGCCTGGAAGGCGGCGCTTCATGATGCCAAAAACCTCCCTGACTTCGAGGTGCCGGTACACCTGCGCAATGCGCCGACCAAACTGATGAGCGATCTGGGCTATGGCGCCGAGTACCGTTATGCCCATGACGAGCCGGGCGCCTATGCTGCGGGCGAGCAGTATTTCCCGCCCGAGCTGGCGGGCAAACAGTACTACCAGCCCACCGATCGCGGCCTTGAAAAGCAGATTGGCCAGAAGCTCGATTACCTCCATGAACTGGACAGGCAAAGTCCGCAGCAACGGGGCAAATAGCCCCTTTGTTACCCCGCGTGGCTGAAAATTGGTCAGGCGTTTGAATATGCAGGACGGTTTGCGTGCCAAAGTCGGTAAAAACGACACAAATAGTCCCTGTTCGGGCGGGGGGGCGGTCTGCTACACTGCCCGTCTGACCCCGCTTGTCTTGGCCTTGCGCCATCTTCTTGATCTCGAAGGCCTGATTGTTGAGGCCCGATTCTGAAGACGATTGGGGTGCGCCAACCGATGTTAACTTCCGGATCTGTTTCCCAGCCCGTCATGACGACTCAGGCCCAGATCCCATTTTAAAAAAGTAGGTAAACCATGCTGGATCCCAAATATCTGCGCAGCGATATCGAAGAGGCTGCCGCTCGTCTGGCGACACGTGGCTACGTTCTGGACGTAGCAGCTGTCAACGCTCTGGAAGAGAAACGCAAGGATCTGCAGTCCCGTACCCAGGAGCTGCAGGCCGAGCGCAACGCCCGCTCCAAATCCATCGGTGAAGCTGCCCGTCGTGGTGAAGATGTTGCCCCGCTCAAGGCCGAAGTGACCAAGATCAACGACGAGCTGGAAACCAGCAAGGTCGAGCTGGATGCCCTGCTGGCCCAGCTGAAAGCCATTGCCGACGCCATCCCCAACCTGCCGAGCGAGACCACTCCGGTGGGCCGTGACGAGAACGACAACGTGGAAGTGCGCCGCTGGGGTACCCCGCGCGAGTTCAGCTTCCCGGTACGCGATCACATCGATCTGGGCGAAGCGGCCAAGGGCGTTGACTTCAAGAACGGCGTCAAACTCTCCGGTACCCGTTTTGTAGTGATGAAGGGTCAGATTGCCCGTCTGCACCGTACCCTGGCTCAGTTCATGCTGGATCTGCACACCCAGCAGCACGGTTACACCGAGTGCTACGTGCCCTATCTGGTGAACCCGGACAGCCTCTATGGCACCGGTCAGTTGCCGAAATTTGCTCAGGACCTGTTCAATACCGGTATCGAAGGTGAAGGGGAAGAAGAGGGCAAGCTGCGCAAGTTCTCCCTGATCCCGACCTCCGAAGTGCCGCTCACCAACATGGCCCGTGACGAGATCTTTGACGCGCAAGAACTGCCGATCAAGATGACCGCCCACAGCCCCTGCTTCCGCTCTGAAGCCGGTTCCTACGGTCGTGATACCCGTGGCCTCATCCGTATGCACCAGTTCGACAAGGTTGAAATGGTTCAGCTGGTTCACCCGGAGAAATCCTGGGATGCACTGGAAGAGATGGTGGGTCACGCCGAGAAGGTGCTGCAACTGCTGGAGCTGCCGTATCGCGTGATGGCGCTTTCTACCGGTGACATGGGCTTCTGCGCTTCCAAGACCTACGATCTGGAAGTGTGGCTGCCGGCCCAGAACACTTACCGCGAGATCTCCTCTGTCTCCAACTGCACCGACTTCCAGGCGCGCCGCATGCAAGCTCGCGTGCGCATCGACGGCAAGCCGCAGCTGCTGCACACCCTGAACGGCTCCGGTCTGGCAGTGGGTCGTACCCTGGTTGCCGTGATGGAGAACTACCAGCAGGAAGATGGTCGCATCGCCATCCCCGCTGCGCTGCAATCCTACATGGGTGGCCTGACCCACATCGGGTAAGCTCAAGCCGCTGACCACAACGCCATGGCATTGCCATGGCGTTGTGCATTCTGGCGCCGATCAACCGTTTTAGTACTGAAAAAATGCGGCTTTTCGGCGTCGCTTTGAACAGTTAACACATTTTTATCAAGCAATGCGCAATCGTTTTTGTTAGACTGCGCCGCAATTTCGCAGGACATCTTTTTCTATGGTCTGGATTGATTACGCCATCATCGGCATCGTCGGTTTTTCTGCTCTCATCAGCCTGGTGCGCGGCTTCGTCAAGGAGGCCATGTCTCTTGTCACCTGGTTCGTCGCCTTCTTTATTGCCAGCCATTTCTATCCTGATCTCGCCGTCTATTTTACCTCCTTCTCCGACGCGCTGGTTCGCAACGGTCTGGCCATCGCGGCGCTGTTTGTGGCGACTCTGATCCTCGGCAGCGTGGTCAACTATGTGGTGGGCCTGCTGGTGGACAAGACGGGTCTCTCCGGTACCGATCGGGTGCTGGGGGTCTGCTTCGGTGCAATTCGCGGGGTGCTGATCGTCAGTGCCCTGCTTTTTTTCATGGATACCTTCACCAGCCTCTCCCAGAGCGACTGGTGGGTGGCGTCCAAGCTGGTGCCGGAGTTCAAGCCGGTGATCCAGTGGTTTTTCGGGTTCATGTTGAACTCATCCAGTTTTCTTAAACAGGTATAGTGACTTCGAGGTAGCAAAGACATGTGTGGTATTGTCGGTATAGTTGGCACCACCCCCGTCAATCAGGCCCTCTACGACGCCTTGACGGTGTTGCAGCACAGGGGACAGGATGCCGCCGGGATCGTGACCATTGATAGTGGAAACTTCCGGCAACGCAAGGCCAATGGCCTGGTGAAGGACGTGTTTGAAGTGCGCCACATGCAGCGTTTGCAAGGGAACATCGGCATAGGTCATGTCAGATATCCCACCGCAGGCAGCTCAAGTGCCGCAGAAGCCCAACCTTTTTATGTGAACTCTCCCTACGGCATGGTGCTGGCCCATAACGGCAACCTCACCAACGCCAAGGAGCTCAAGGAGCAGCAGTTCAAGGTCGCCCGTCGTCACATCAACACCACCTCCGATTCGGAAGTGTTGCTGAACGTGCTGGCCCACGAACTGGATCGCTGTGACAAGATGGCCCTGCGCCCCGAAGATATCTTCGCCGCGGTGCGCAGAACCCATCAGCAGATCCGCGGTGCTTATGCGGTGGTCTCGCTGGTGATTGGCCATGGTCTCATCGGTTTTCGCGATCCCAACGGCATTCGCCCACTGATCCTCGGTCGTCGTCAGGACGAGCAGGGCCAGGTGGAGTACATGCTCGCCTCCGAGAGCGTGGCACTCGACGCCATCGGTTTCGAGACGGTGCGGGATATTGCGCCGGGTGAAGCCATCTACATCACCGAGCAGGGTCAACTCTTCTCCGAGCAGTGTGCGGAAAACCCGCAGATGAGCTCCTGCATCTTCGAATATGTCTACTTCGCTCGTCCCGATTCGTGCATCGACAAGGTCTCGGTCTACGCCGCCCGCCTCAACATGGGTCGCAAGCTGGGTCAGAAGATTGCCCGCGAGTGGGAAGATCTCGATGTCGATGTGGTTATCCCCATCCCCGAGACCTCCTGTGACGTGGCGCTGGAGATCGCTCATACCCTCGACCTGCCATACCGTCAGGGCTTCGTGAAGAACCGCTATATCGGCCGTACCTTCATCATGCCGGGCCAGACCCAGCGCAAGAAGTCGGTGCGCCGCAAACTCAACGCCATTAGCTCCGAATTCAAGGGCAAGAAGGTGTTGCTGGTGGACGATTCCATCGTGCGTGGTACCACGTCCGAGCAGATCATCCAGATGGCCCGTGAAGCGGGGGCAGCCAAGGTCTACTTCGCCTCGGCGGCGCCGGAAATTCGCTTCCCCAACGTCTATGGCATCGATATGCCCACCGCCAACGAGCTGATCGCCCACGGCCGTGAAGTGGAAGAGGTGTGCAAGCTGATTGGCGCTGACGGTCTGATTTTCCAGGATCTGGAAGATCTGGAAGCCGCCGTGCGGGAGATCAACCCGGATCTGCGTCACTTCGAGACCTCGGTGTTCAATGGCCACTACGTCACCTCCGACGTGGACCAGTCCTATCTGGATCACCTCAATGCCCTGCGCAACGATGACACCAAAGCGGTGCGTGAGTGGCAGGAAGGCACCAGCAATCTGGAAATTTTTAACGAAGGAAGTTAAACGTTTGCGGTTTTGCCGGATGGGATAGCGAGATGGGGGCCTGTTGCCCCCATTGTCGTTTTTGCCTCACACAGGCAGAAGGGGGAGGAGATATCTGTTTGAAAAACATCCGCTTATCTTGCCAGATATGGGCATGGCCAGCAGGATCCGCTAGCATAGGCGGCAACATATATGACCGATACGCTTTTAAGAGACGAGAGTTCAGATGGATGATCTGCTAGCCCCAGTGCGCCAGTTTTTGCAGTGCGAGACCCCGGATGAGTGGGTGGAGATGGCGCGAGATCCGGCCCGTTTGCCGACCCTGCTCATCGATCACGCCAACTGCGAGACCAAGGCCGCACTCACTGCCCACAGTCTGGTGCGCCGCTACTGCCTGCCCAAGGGCAAGCGCCATCTGCTGCCCAAGCTGGAGTTCTATCGCGAGCTGGATGCCATTCCGGAGAAGGCCGAGATCCTGGGCAAACGCAGCATGGGGGAGTCTGATCGCACCGTCTTTGCCGAGCTGGAGCGCAATCCACTGCTGTTTCCCATGGTGCGACTCATTCAGGAGGAGCTGCACCACTTCGAGCAGGTGCTGGAGATCATGCAGGCCCGCGGCATCGAATACGGGCCGGTGACGGCCTCCCGCTATGCCCGTCAGTTGATGCAGCATGTGCGCACCCATGAACCGGCCACCATCGTCGATAAGATGATCATCGGTGCCTATATCGAGGCCCGCTCCTGCGAGCGGTTTGCCAAGCTGGCGCCCCATCTGGACGAAGAGCTGAGCCGCTTCTATGTCTCTTTGCTGCGCTCCGAAGCGCGTCACTATCAGGATTACCTGAGCCTGGCCGAACAGTACGCAGGGGAGGATATCAGCGAGCGGGTGGCCTTCTTTGGCAAGCTGGAAGCCGAGCTAATCTGCTCGCCGGATCCCCAGTTCCGGTTTCATAGCGGCCTGCCTGTCACATCTGACAGTTGTTGACGCACAGGGGGCAAACTACTATTGCCCTGTTCCTACTACGAGCGACAAGTAGTTACTTTTGAGCGCAATTCCCGGCCCTGAGCCGGGATCTTTTTTTCTGTCGTACCTCCTTCCTGCTTTTGGCGCTCTATGCTGAATCCCTGGCTATTTTTGCGTCTTCCCCTTGCGATGAAATCCTGTTCGAACAGCCGGTTATTGTGGTGATAAAGTGCTCATTCAGGTGGCTCACCCTTGTAGAAACGGGCGAAACCGTGTACTTTTTTGCCTTCGCAAGATTTGAATAACCAATCAATAGGAGCGTGTATGCGCATTGTTCTGTTGGGGGCTCCGGGCGCCGGCAAAGGTACCCAGGCTCAGTTCATCATGGAAAAACACGGTATTCCCCAGATCTCCACCGGCGACATGCTGCGTGCGGCGATCAAAGCGGGCACCGAGCTCGGTCTGAAAGCCAAAGCTGTGATGGACGCAGGTCAGCTGGTCTCTGACGACATCATCATCGGTCTGGTCAAAGAGCGCATCGCTCAGCCGGACTGCGCCAAAGGCTTCCTGTTGGACGGTTTCCCGCGCACCATTCCCCAGGCGCAAGCCATGAAGGACGCCGGTGTCGTGGTTGATTTCGTGCTGGAGTTCGATGTGCCGGACGAAGAGATCGTCAAGCGCATGAGCGGCCGTCGCGTTCACTCCGGCTCCGGCCGTACCTACCACGTGGTGTTCAACCCGCCGAAAGTGGAAGGCAAGGATGACGTGACCGGTGAAGATCTGGTGGTCCGCGCCGACGACGAAGAGACCACAGTACGCAAGCGTCTGGATGTATATCATCAGCAGACCGCGCCGCTGATCGGTTTCTACGGCAAAGAGGCGGAAGCGGGCCACACCCGTTACGTCAAGATCGACGGCACCCAGCCGGTTGATCTGGTCAGCAAGCAGCTTGCCACCATTCTGGGCTGATCTTTGCTGCCGGCACTGTTTCCCGTGCCATCAGATAAATAGAGAAGGGCCCTGTCGGGCCCTTTTTGCATAATGACAGATAGACAGGAAGCCAACGTGACCACGAAAACCGGAATATTGCTGGTCAATCTGGGTACCCCAGCCGCACCGACCACCGCTGCCGTCAAAGCGTTCCTCAGCCAGTTCCTGCACGATCCCCGTGTGGTTGACCTGCCCCGCTACCTCTGGTGCCCGCTGCTCCACTTCATCATCTTACCGACGCGCTCGCCCAAAGTGGCCAAGCTCTATCAGCAGGTGTGGACCGAGCAGGGCTCGCCGCTGATGGTGATAAGCAAGCAGCAGCGCGCCGCACTGGAGCAGGAGCTCAAGCGGGAGGGGGTTGAGGTGCCGGTAGAGCTGGCGATGACCTATGGTTCCCCGTCAGTGAATGATGGCTGGCAGGCGCTCAAGGCCAAAGGGGTCAACCGGGTGATCCTGTTGCCGCTCTATCCGCAATATTCGGTCAGTACCACCGCCTCGGTCTTCGATGCCTGGAGCAAGGCAATGAAGAAAGAGCGCAATCTGCCGGTGGTACGGCTCATTCGTGATTATCACGCCCACCCCGAATACATTCAGGCGCTGGCCATGAGCGTGCGCCGTCACTGGGAGCTGCACGGTCAGGGTGATCACCTGCTGATGTCGTTCCACGGTATTCCCGAGCGCTACGAGAACGAAGGGGACCCCTATGGTCACCAGTGTCGCCACACCGCCACTCTGCTGGCCGAGGCGCTCGGGCTGGATGCCGGGCAGTGGACGGCAAGCTTCCAGTCCCGCTTTGGCAAGGAGGAGTGGCTCAAGCCCTACACCGACGTGACCATCGCCGGTATGCCTGCAGCGGGCATCAAGCGGCTTGATGTAATTTGTCCTGCCTTTGCGGCCGACTGCCTCGAAACCCTCGAGGAAATTCAGGTACAGAATCGGGAGGTCTTCATGGAGGCCGGTGGCGAGCGGTTTGAATATATTCCGGCCCTCAACAGTGATCAGGCCCACATCAGGATGATGGTCTCGCTCATTTGCCGCGAATTGGCATGAGTGACCGGCAGTCAGTCAAACAAGGAGTCGAGTCATGATACATATCACGCTGATATACGCAGGCCTGCTGGGGCTGCTGTTTCTGGGGCTCTCCTTCTGGGTGGTCAAACGCCGCGCCCAGTTCGGGGTGATGATAGGGCAGGGGGAGGCCCCCGAGCTGCTGGCGGCGATCCGGGCCCACGGCAATTTTGCCGAGTATGTGCCGCTGACCCTGCTGCTGATGGCGCTGTGCGAGCTCTCCGGTGCCGGTGCGCTCTGGCTGCATGCCGGTGGCGCTATGCTGCTGGTCGGCCGCATCCTGCATGCCATCGGCATCCAGATCCCCAAAGCCCCCAATGTGCCCCGTTTTCTGGGTACCTTGCTGTTCTGGCTCGCCCTCGGCCTCTTTTCGGTACTGGCCCTTTTGCAGGGCATGGCGGCCGCCTGAAAACAGACGCCTTTTTATGCTAGGGAACCACCTCGGACGGGGTGGTTTTTTTATGGTGAAAAGGCAAACGTTTTTCCTTGCAAGCCTTGTCTATACTGACTCCATTATTTAAACAGGGCGACTTTTCGGGGCGGCGGATTGTGTTAAAATCCCGCCCCTCTTTCCCCCAGAGCACAGAACATTGCCATGAAATTTCCCGGTCAGCGCAAGTCCAAACACTACTTCCCTGTCGACAGACGCGATCCCCTGGTTCCGCAAAATCCCCTGTTAACCGAGCTGGGCAAAGCCTACGTGGTCGGGATTGATCAGACCCTGGTTGATATTGAAGCCCATGTGGATGAAGACTTTCTGACCCGTTATGGTCTGAGCAAGGGGCACTCCGTCGTTATCAATGACGACGTGGCCGAACGGATTTATGACGAGCTCAAGGCCAACAACATGGTGGTGAGCGAGTTTGCCGGTGGCACCATTGGCAATACGGTACACAACTACTCGGTACTGGCCGATTCCCACTCCATCCTGCTGGGTGTGATGAGTCAGGATATTCGAATCGGCTGCTACGCCTACCGTTATCTGTGCAACACCTCTTCCCGCGTCAATCTGGACTATCTGCAGCCGGTGGATGGCCCCATCGGCCGTTGCTTCACCTTCATTACCGAGTGCGGCGAGCGCAGCTTCGGCATCAACGCCGGCAAGATGAACCAGCTGGATGTGCAGCACATTCCGGAGGATGTGATCAAAGGGGCATCTGCACTGGTGATCACCGCCTATCTGGTGCGTGGTGACGATGGTGATCCGATGAAAGAGGCGGCCATGACCGCAGTGCGTTATGCCCGCGAGGCCGGTATTCCCGTGGTGTTGACCTTGGGCACCCGTTTCGTCATCGACGAAAACCCCCAGTGGTGGCGCGACTTCATTGCCGAAAACGTGACTGTGCTGGCGATGAACGAAGACGAAGGTGAGGCCCTGACCGGCATCGCAGATCCGCTCGGTGCGGCCGACAAGGCGCTCGACTGGGCCGACATGGTGCTCTGTACTGCAGGCCCCATCGGCCTCTACATGGCGAGCTACACCGATGAGGACTACAAGCGCGAGACCACTCATACCCTGTTGCCGGGCGTCATCCCCGAGTTCAACATGTATGAGTTCAGCCGCCCGATGGCCCGCGCCAAGTGCCGTAAACCGGCCCGTATCTACTCCCACATCTCCCCGTACATGGGTGGCCCGGAGAAGATCAAGAACACCAACGGGGCAGGGGATGGCGCCCTTTCCGCCGTGCTGCACGACATGGTGGCCAACTCCTATCACCGGATGAATGTGCCCAACTCCGCCAAGCACATCTCCGAGTTCCTGACCTACTCCTCACTGGCCCAGGTGTGCAAATACGCCAACCGCGTCAGCTACGAGGTGTTGGCCCAGAGCAGCCCCCGTCTCTCCCGCGGTTTGCCTGAGAAAGAGGACAGCCTGGAAGAGGTTTACTGGGAGCGTTGATCTCCTGAATCTGCAAGACGCCTCCATCGGGAGGCGTTTTTGCAGGCAAATATGGGTTATCCCGGCTTTTTTCCCGGAATAACCCCAATATGCTTGAGTCCATGTCACTTTTACGACACCATTTGGCCATCGTATTGTCGCCCGACAATGCCGCAGCACCCGAAAGAAAGAGAGAATCCCATGAGCATGCTTAACGACAACCTTGACGCCAATTTCCAACTGTTTATCGAACAAGTCCGCGAGTCGGGTCAGGTGTGGGGTCTGCGCTATGGGGAAGACTGGGTCGTCTGCCGCTCCGCCGAATTTGAAGATGCCGACGTGATGCCGCTCTGGTCTGCCGAAGAGGACGCCCGTCTACATTGCGTCGACGAGTGGGCCGATTACGAGCCGGAAGTGATCGATCTGGAAGAGTTTCTCGATATCTGGATCAACGATCTGGATGAAGACGATGTGCTGGTCGGCCCGAACTGGAACGCCGATCTGGAAGGCCAGGAGCTCGAACCCATCGAGCTGGCCAAGGCACTGGTTGAACTGGACGCCTGAAAGCGCCTCCATTGATGGCCTGAACACACAGGGCATCGGGACAAAGACCGGCACCCGTGAGGGTGCCGGTCTTTTTTATGGTCGAATGGCCCGATTGATGAGTTAAAAGCCGATTTGCCTTTGCACCTGTCAGGGGGATGGTCCATCATCAACCTTTTGCCAAGGGAGGAGCGCCATGTTTGTATTCGACGTAACGGGAGCTGCGGGTGAGAAGGCCAGCATTCGGGTGCAGGCGCTGGATTGGGCGCAAGCCGGACCTGTGACCTTCCAGTGCGATGACGATCAGCTGGCGGTCGTGCTCCTGAGCGGTTGTCGTTGCGATGCGGTGGGCTTTTTCAATCTGTTGGCGGGGTGCAAACCGCTCTATATCGAGCAGTGGCTCAGTTACCTGCAAGAGAGCGGCCGCATTGGCAAGTGGAGCCACCAGACCGAGAGTCCCGCCGATGGGGACTATCTGGCCAGAGCCGGTCTGGAGCACGATGAGCTCAATACCCTGCTTGGCCAGGTCTATCAGGTGGCGGGGTTCAACCGGTTGCAGATCAACCGTTACCTCAAAAACCGCCACAACCCCACTACACTGGCGACCCGTTACGATCAGAAGGAGCTGGAGCGCTATCGCCAGCTCAATGACATCATTCTGACCCTGTTGAAGCTGAAGCATCCTCAGTAAAGAGCCCCAGCTGGCTGATATCCGGTCGCAGCGGTTGCGGCCGGGCGATCAGATAGCCCTGCAAGCCATCGACGTACATCCCCTGCAGCAGCTGTTTCTGACCAAGCTGTTCCACCCCCTCTGCAATCACCTGGCATCCCATCCGATGTGATACATCGACGATCATCCGCACGAACTGCTGGTTGGTCTGATCCTGTTCCAGCCCGGTGATCAGGGCAGGGTCCAGCTTGATGTAGTCGGGCTTGAGCTCGCGAAACAGGGTAAAGGAGCCGATCCCCTTGCCGAAATTGGCGATGGCCGAGCGACTGCCGTTGCGACGCAGCAGTTCAAACACCCGCTTGGCGCCTGTCAGGTTGCGTTCCAGATGCTCTTCATCCAGTTCGAACACTAGATTGGCGCTGGTATTGGGATCTTTGAGCAGCTGGCGGTCAAGCCAGATCAGGAAGGCGCTGTTTTGCAGCAGGTTGGGGGAGAGGTTGATCCCCCAGCGACTCTGATTGGCACCAAAGGCCCGGTACTGACGCATGATGTGGGTAATGACCAGCTGCTCCAGCCGCATCACCATATCGAGCCGCTGGGCCATGGCAAACAGGGTGTCGGTGGGCAGGGCTGTGCCGTCATTGCCGCTGAAGCGGGTGTAGATCTCGTTGTAGGCCAGCATGCTGCGATGCAGGGGCTGGATCGGCTGGTAGGTAAAGCTGAGCCGCTCCTGCGCCAGCACTTCTGTCAGCACATCGCGCCAGTGGTGTTGCCCCTGCAGATCGGAGGCGCTGTCATCCTGCTGGATGGCCCAGCCGTTGATGGTTTCGGTCTGGGCGCGAGCCAGCGCCAGATCCGCTCTGGCCAGCACGGCTTCAATTTTCTGGCCGCTGCTGAGCTTGGTCAGCCCCGAGTAACCGGTGCTCTCCAGCTCGTGCTGATCCTGATAGTGATCGAAGGCCACCTTCAAATCCTGCCCCAGCAGATGGGGAGGAATATTGGCCACCGGTTGCACCAGTACGGCGAAATCGGCCCCCGAAATGCGGTAGACCTGATTGCCCGGGAAGCGGCTTACCACCCGCTTGATAAGGGCCGCCATGTCCTTGATGTAGGCATCACCAGACTGGAAGCCGCGCTGGGCGTTGATTTTGCCAAGCTCGGTGGCACGGATCAGCACCAGGGTCGCGGTCTGGGTGTCCTGATCCCGCTGCAGCAACTCGGTCATGTCGCGGCGAAACGCGTGGCGGTTGAGTAGCTGGGTCAGCTCGTCGGTGGTGGCCAGGTTGCTGAGTTCGGTCAGCTGGCGATGAGCGCTTTGCTCGGCGCTTTCGAACTGCTCCAGCAGCTGTTGCAGCACCTCCTGGGAGGCGGGCTCATCGAGTTGTGAGGGATCCCGCCCCCTGATCGCCTTGACCCAGGTGAGCTCCTGATGCTGGAGCATGCCATCCATGGTGCGGATGGCCAGCATCAACAGCAGGATCATGCCAAGCAGTGTGGTGGCCAGAATAATGGCCAAAGTAAGCGGTGTGCTCTGCAGGGCTAACCAAACTGCTTGCAGGAGCAGCAGGGGTATGGTCACTATGGTGGCGATCAGAAAGAGGGTACGTCCGAGCTTGTGAACCATCTTGTCATCCTTGAAGTGGCTGCTTTGTGGGGGAATTTTAACCAAGCTGGCGGAGCAAAGCATGCTATTCCTCGCAACTCGGTGAAAAGGGTCAATTGAGATCGGTTAAATGTGAGTGAAACCACTTTCACAGGTGCCGAAACAGGCGAAGATGAGTTGAAAATAGATCAAACAAGGCAGAGGTAAATCATGTTGTTAGAGCCCGAAAATAGTGCCAAAGCACGACAATTATTGAACCAGAGTATGGCACTGGTGCTGGCGGGTGGACGTGGTAGTCGCCTGAAGCAGTTGACTGACAACCGCGCCAAGCCTGCCGTCCATTTCGGTGGCAAATTCCGGATCATTGATTTTGTGCTCTCCAACTGTATCAACTCGGGGATCCGCCGCGTTGGTGTAGTCACCCAATACAAATCTCACAGCCTGCTGCGTCACCTGCAATCGGGCTGGTCCTTCCTGCGTTACCAGATGAACGAATTCATCGACCTGCTCCCTGCCCAGCAACGGGTGGACGAGGTGCACTGGTATCGCGGCACCGCCGATGCCATCTACCAGAACGTCGATATCATCCGTGACTACGGCCCCAAATACCTGGTGGTGCTGGCGGGGGATCACATCTACAAGATGGATTACGCCGCCATGTTGCTCGACCATGTGCGCCTCGGTGCCAAGGTGACGGTCGCTTGTATCGAGGTGCCGCGGGCTGAGGCATCGGCCTTCGGGATCATGGATATCGACGAGCAGCGCAAGATCCGCGCCTTCGTCGAAAAACCGGCCAATCCGCCCGCCATGCCGGGTTGCGAAGATCGCTCGCTGGCCTCCATGGGGATCTATATCTTCGAGGCGGAGTACCTCTACCAACTGCTGGAGGAGGATATTCACAATCAGGACTCCAAACACGACTTCGGGATGGACGTGATCCCCCGCATCGTGGAGGAGGGGATGGCATTTGCTCACCCCTTCAACATGTCCTGTGTCGGGGCGCGTGAGGGGCAAAAGCCCTACTGGCGTGATGTAGGTACGCTGGACTCCTTCTGGGAAGCGAACATGGATCTCGCCTCCGTGCTGCCCGAGCTCGATATCTACGATCAGAACTGGCCCATCTGGACCAGCCAGACCCTGACGCCACCGGCCAAGTTTGTGCAGGATCGCAATGGTCAGCATGGCATGACCATCAACTCCATGTTCTCGGGCGGTACCATCGTCAGCGGGTCGTTTGTGCTCAACTCTGTGCTCTTTACCAATGTGCGGGTGCACTCCTTCTGCACCCTGGATCAGGCCATTATTTTCCCCGGGGTCGAGATCGGCGCCGGTTGCCGTCTGCGCCGGGTGGTGGTGGACAAGGGATGTGTGCTGCCCGATGGGCTGGTGGTGGGCGAGAATGCCGATGAGGATAGCCGCCGCTTCTACCGCTCCGAGCAGGGGATTGTGCTGGTGACCAAGGAGATGCTGGACAAGCTGGTTTGAGGAAAGTCCTTGAAACTGTGTCAGACGCTGTAATGCAAAGGGAGCCAAGTTGGCTCCCTTTTTCATGCTGGTGAATGGCGAGGATTATTCGCTAACCACTGCTTTAGCGGCCATCACCATGGCGGTGCCGTGCTTGCCACCGGCGGCGGTCACTTGCGGTACGCCATCTTCGTCGGTATCGCTGCCGGCACCTTCGATGATGTTCTCGCCGGAGTCACCAATCCACTCGGCCATCTGCATGCCACCGTTGACGGTGCCACGGAACCAGCTGACGTACTGACCGGTCAGCTTGGCTAGCTCCAGCTCGGGCGCCTTCTCGGCCCCTTCGTTGCGCAGGTTCAGCATGGCAGAGCGCAGGGCGCCGGAGATGGCGGCCTGGGTCCAGGGGGTGTATTCACCCTGTTTACCCGCCAGCCAAGTGCCCGCTTTGGCATTGAAGTAGGCCTTGTCGGCAGCGATAAACAGCTCGCGGGCGGCAGTGCGGTACTTGGCATCGGAGGTGGCGAGGAACGCCGCGGTCAGACCACGGATGGCTGCGAACTGTGCATCGATGGAGTGGCCGGCATCGAGCTTGCCACCCAGGGTGATGCCGTCATGCACCAGACCATTTTTACCCTTGAGGTTGGCAAGGATGAAATCGGCCTGTTTGCGGATCAAGTCGAGCGCCTCTTGACCCTGCTTGGTTTTGAGGTTCAGCTCGCCATTGTCACCGGCGGCGTAGCCTACCGGCAGCGCATCCTGAGCGCGCTGGAAGATCTGCAGGGCGACCAGTGCGTAAGCGGCGTCAAAGGTGGTGACGTGCTTGCCCTGTTTGCCTGCCTGCCAGCTGTCGACCAGGGTGCCAGCCTTGGTATCAAAGTGCAGGGCAGCCAGGTTCTTGAAGGTGAGGTTGGAGAGATTGATCGCCAGCGAGAAGGCATCGCTGCCTGCGACCGCTTTGCCCAGGTCATTGGCCTTGTTGGCAGCCGGTGCGGCGGCAAACGGCGCGCCGTCAAACACGGCGTGGAAGGCCGGGTTCTGGTTGGTGTTGGCGCTGCGCTGATCGCTGAAGGCATAGAACTCGGAGAGCGGCCACAGCATCATCCAGGCATCGCGCAGCTGGGCGGAGCCATCCACCACCTCCAGCTTGCCGATGGCACCGGCATCATTGTTGCTGGTTTCGGTCACTTTCACCTGATGGGGGAAGTAAATCACGCCCTTGGCCGGATCGTACTGCGGGGTGATCTTGGCGCCCAGTTGCTTGCCATCGAAGCCGAGCTGGTTCTGCATGATGGCCAGCTTGTCGATGGATTGCTCGGTCAGCATCATGCCGTTGAAGCCATCGGCGGCAGAGACGCCCAGCTTGTGCTTGCCATCCTGATCCATGATGGCGGAGGCGGCTTCTACCTCTTCATCGGTTTCGGCTACGTGCATACCGCCGAGGAAGTCTTGCGACCACATCACCTCTTTGAGCAGGATGCCGCCCACCGCTGCGGGCACCAGCAGGTTGTCGCTGCCGCTCCAGCGCAGGGTGCTGTAGTCGCGGAAGTAGGCGGGTACCTGGGTCTTGACGGTTTTCTCGGTCCCTTTGGCGGTCTTGATGGTGATCTGGTCGCCATTGACCGGGGTGGCGTTGACGGCCTGGGCAAACTCCGGATTGGCGGAGGCGTAGGGCAGGGAGAGGGGATACATGCCCTGCGGCACTTCATCAGCCGGGAAGCCAACGGCATCGGCCATGGCCAACACCCGTTGCCCCAGAGAGGCCATTGTGCCGCCTCGGGCCAGGTTTTGCGGCCCGTTCACCAGATGCGGGCCCATGCCGGATTGGTAGTTGAGGGCGTACATGGCCTCTTCGGAGTATTCGTAGGATTCGATGCCGGCGGCGAAGTCGAACGGGGTCGGCTCATCGGCACGGTTGGCATCCAGCACGTCCAGATCCAGCCCCAGCGCTTCGGCCAGCGGCTCACCGGAGAGCTCGAATTCGGTATAGGCCAGCATGTTGGCGGCGGTATTGAATGTCTTGTCTTCGACTTTGACGGCAGCCTGTGCGGCGCTGCTGAGGAGTGCGCAGGCGATTGCCTGAACCAGTACGGTTTTTCTCATGTCCCTTCTCACCATTGGTTTTATTATTGACGCTTCTCATGACGAATCTAAATGAGAATGGTCTGCATTATGCTGTGTTGAGGGGAACTTGAGAAGTAAAAAACCGCCCCATTCGGCTGCACGTTAAACCGGATGTGCGCTGTCGAAGAGGACGGTTATCTGTTTATTGCGATGAAAGTGCCAGTGCGGCGGCGATCAGAGCAGCTTGAACGGGATGACCAGACGGCCAGGCTCCACCTTGAGGGCTTCGACCTTCTCCTTGATCCTCGCTTCGTTCTTGCGGCTGCTGTCGAGGCGATAGACCGGGGTCTGCGACAGGAAGAGGGAGAGCGACTGATTGAAGGTGGGCAGCAGCGGGGTGAGGGCAGCCCCAATATCGGCCGGCTCGGTCTTGACCGAGACCAGTTCAAGGTCGCGCAGATAGATGGCGCCCTGATCGGCCACATAGTCCGGGCGTGCGCTCAGGGCAAAGCGGATCTTCATCTGCTGGCTGCCAAGGGGGCTGCTCACCTGCAGGTCGCCAGCGGCGTCCAGCTCGATGCGATCTGCTTGTTTGCGGCCGATACGGCTCTGCATCTCATCCAGGCGGATCTTGCTCGACATGATGCCGGGGATCCCCAGCTGTTTTTCAAAAGAGACCTGATCTTTGAGGTACTGGTTGATTTCGGTCTCGCTGACGTTGTACTGGGTCAGGGAGCAGGCCCCCAGCAGCAGGGCGAGGGGGAGTAACAACAGCTGTTTCAACATGATGGATTCCGCTTGGGCAAATATGATGGCGCTATCTTACGCGATAACGGGCGTGGAATGAGAGCCTCATACCGTGGGAAATCACGGAGTTGCTGCATTCCCGATTGTTTTTTGGCAACCGTCGGGTTCATCATCGACGAGTGAGCGGAATAGGGCTGAGCTGTTGGCTGCGGGCGCAGGTCTACAGAGCGAGAAGAGCACAGAGAACGAGGAGAGCGTAATGGTTCGGATGGGCAAGGCTGGCCGCAGGGCGCTGCTGTGGCTTGGCTGCATGATGGGACTCTGGAGCCCATCGCTGTGGGCCGAGGTGAAGGTGATCCAGGTCTTCGAGGCGCAGGCGGCGGTGCAGACCCTCAAGGAGATCTATCCCCAGCTTGGGGTGAGTGCCATGGGTAATCAGCTGGTGCTGAGCGGGACGCCAGCCCAGCTGCAGGAGGCCGAAGCCACGCTGGCGCAGATCAACCAGCCACCGCAAAGCCTGCTTATCGAGTGGCGGGTCGATGGTGCCGCCAGCGGTCAGCAACTGGGGGGCTCAATCAGTCGCGACGAGGCCAAGCGGCAGTGGCTGGTCGATGGCAACGCCCGGCAGTACCAGCGCAGCCAGAACGACAGCTGGCAGGTGCGCGGGCTGTCGGGCCGTCCCGTGCTGCTGCAGATGGGCTCCTATCAGCCGGTCACCTTCTATCAGTGGAACGGGGGGGCCGTGGTGGGGATGATGCCGCTGGTGAACGGCCTCTATGCCACGGCTACCTTGATTGGCGATCGGGTGCAGATTGCGCTGAGCAGCGAACAGGCGAGGCTGGATCAGGGCACCATCAATCGTGGCCAGAGTGCCACCGAGGTGAGCGGGGCCCCGGGCCAGTGGCTGACGGTGGGGGAGCTCTCGACCAGCTCAGCGGATCAGGGGAGTAGCCTCGGCACCCAGCTACAGGGCGGGCGAGGCAGCCAGAGCGAGCGCCAGACCCTGCAGATCCGGGTCACTCGTCAATAGGTGTCAGCCCCGTCAGTGGGGCTGATCTGCGGCATATTCCCGCAGTTGGCGACTGCGCAGCAGATACCAGAGCGCCCAGAGGCTGGCGACCAGCACCAGTGCGGTGGGCCAGCTGAATGACCACTTCTGCAGATTGAGGCTGTGCAACTGCATCAGCAGGCCGCTGACGGCAGAGCAGAGCAGCAGCAGCGGGCTGTGGCGCCGGAGTCTGGCGCGAATGCTTTGGGTCTGCTGATAGGTGCCCCCGCAGGCGAGCAACGCCAGCATAGCGGGTACGTCGGTCAGCAGGCTGATGTAGAGGGTGATCTTGTCCGGATAAAAGAGGGTCAGGATCTCGCTGCCGCTCTCGCGGGTCACTCCTGCCATCAGAAAGAGCCAGACCGAGCGGGTCAGCAACAGGGCGATAGGCCAGAACCAGAGGGGCGGGCGCAACTGGCCGTGATCGTCATATCGGTGTTCGGGGTAGAGGGTCATGGTTGCCCGTTATCCACTTGAATTGAGTGATGGAAGGGATATGGGGCGACGAAGCGTCCTTTGCAAGGCGTTGGGCGTGGCGCAAATTAATCGGGGGGCCATGCCCCCCAATCGGTTTCTTCAGATATCGCAGCGCGCGTCGGCGGCGTTACAGCCAGCCTTTGCGCTTGAAGAAGAGGCCGGTGCCGAGCGATGACATCACCATCAGCACCAGTGACATGGGATAACCATACTCCCAGGCGAGCTCCGGCATGCGGCCGAAGTTCATGCCGTAGATACTGGCGATCAGGGTCGGCGGCAGGAAGATTACGGCGGCTACCGAGAAGATCTTGATCACCTTGTTCTGCTCCAGATTGGTCACCCCCATGGAGGCCTCCAGCTGGAAGTTGATCTTGTCGAACAGGAACTGGGTGTGGGGCAACAGGGACTCCACGTCGTGCAGCATCTCGTCGATCCACTTGTTCTGCTCAAGGCTCATGCGCTGGCGCAGGCTGCGTTTGAGGAAACGCAGGGCGCGGCGGGTATCGTGCAGAGAGAGACGGATCTGGCCGTTGGCCTCTTCCTGTGCCATCAACTCTTTCAGCATGGGGTTGATCTGATCCGGCTCGAAGATCTGATCGGCGGTGTTTTCCAACGTTTTGTAACCATCTTCGATAAGGTCGGAGAGGTACTCCACCTTGAGGTTCTGCACCTCCAGCAGGATGTCGAGGGCATCCTCCACTTCCAGCCGATCCTGGCGCATATAGTGGCGCAGCAGGCGCACCAGCCCGATGTCATCTTCGCGAATGCTGATCAGCAGGTTGTTGCGCAGGGTAAAGGAGACGTGGACACCCTTGGTGTCACGACCGATCCGCTGGGGAAACAGGGAGTGAATGTGCAGACCATCGGTATCCCAGTAAAAACGGGCGGATGCTTCGATGTCGTCGAGCTCTTCCTTGTCGGGGACCTCTTCCAGGAACAGGCCCGTCAACCATTCTCGCTCTGCCGTGTCCGGCTTGTAGGCATCCAGCCAGACCGTGTTGTCAGGTACTATGTCGTCAGGCCCGAGCGTGACTATGTCCAGCACCTTGTTGTTGAGAATGTAGGCGGTGATCATCTGTCCCCCCTTAAAAAGTCATGGGTAATCAGGGATGGTTGCACAGGTCATGCGGCCTTAGATCGCTGCAGAAGGCGATCCCGTGGATAAGCAGATCGGGCCGATGGAAAACCTGAATGCGGCGAACTATACAGGGGCGGGCCGCGCTTGTCAGGGGCTATTCATCAGGGATTCAGCTTGTTTGTTCAAAAAAACAGCAAGGTCGGATCACCTGAGCGGCTATGCGGGGTAGAACCCAGCCTTTGGCTGGAGGAGGGCTAGCTGGGGCTGCTTGTTGCCGCTGCCCCGCTCCATCACATATTCGGATAATTGGGCCCGGAGCCCCCCTGTGGCGGCGTCCAGATAATGTTTTGACTGGGGTCCTTGATATCGCAGGTTTTGCAGTGGATGCAGTTGGCGGCGTTGATCTGCAGTTTGGCCGCGCCTTCCATTTCCAGCACTTCAAATACCCCGGCCGGGCAGTAGCGTTGGGCGGGTTCAGCCCAGGTGGGCAGATTGACCTCGACCGGAATGCGCTCGTCCTGCAGCTTGAGGTGGCAAGGCTGATCCTCGTCGTGACTGGTGTTGGCCAGATACACAGACGAGAGTTTGTCAAAGCTCAGCTTGCCATCGGGTTTGGGATAATGGATGGGCTCGCAGCGGCTGGCCACGCGCAGCTGACGGTAGTCGTGAGCCTTATCGAGCAGCTTGAAGGGCGAGTTTGCGCCAAACAGCTGTTGCTCCAGCCAGTTGAAGGCACCGCCCAACCAGAGACCATAACGGTGAAGCGCCGCGCCGAAGTTGCGCGCCGCCTTGAGTTCGCGGGCCAGCCAGCTCTGTTGCAGCTCGTCGCCATACTGGGCCAGATCCCGGCCCCCTTCATCGCCACCTCGCAGCGCCATCGCGACGGTTTTTGCCGCCAGCATGCCGGACTTCATGGCGGTGTGGATCCCCTTGATGCGGGAAAAGTCGAGAGTGCCCGCATCACAACCGATCAGCAGGCCGCCCGGGAAGTGCATGCGGGGCAGGGCGTGCCAGCCCCCCTTGGTGATGGCGCGGGCGCCATAGCTGATGCGTTCACCCCCTTGCAACACGCCGGCGATAAGCGGGTGATGCTTGAGGCGCTGGAATTCGTCGAACGGGCTGAGCCAGGGATTCTGGTAGTTGAGATCGACAATCAGCCCTACTGCCACCTGATCCCCCTCCATGTGATAGAGATAGAAGCCACCGTGGCTATTGCCGCCCCCCTGCTTGCCAAGGGGCCAGCCACTACCGTGCAGCACCTGTCCCGGGTTGCCCCGACCTGCTGGCAGTTGCCACAGCTCCTTGAAGCCGATGGCATAGTGCTGAGGCTGGGCAGGGCTTGCAAGATTGAATGCGGCGATCAGCTGCTTGCCGAGATGGCCGCGGGCCCCTTCGGCAAAGAGGGTGTAGCGACCGAGCAGTGCCATGCCGGGCACATGATCTGCTTTCGGATTGCCCGCCCGATCCAGCCCCAGATCGCCGGTGATGACCCCCTTGACCCGGCCCGCGTCCATGATAAGTTCGCTGGCGGTAAACCCTGGGTAAATTTCGACTCCCAGTTTTTCCGCCTGTTGGCCAAGCCAGCGGCAGAGATTGCCGAGGCTGATGATGTGGCAACCCTCATTGTGCATCCGGGGCGGCACCGCCCAAGCGGGGAGTTGCAGGGAGCGTTGCTCGCTTTGCAGCAGATGAACCTGATCGTCGCTGACCGGCACGCCGAGCGGCGCTTGCTGCCAGCAATCCGGCAGCAGCTCTTGCAAGGCGACGGGATCAAACAGGGCGCCGGAGAGCAGATGGGCGCCAATTTCCGCTCCCTTCTCCAGCAGACAGACAGAGAGAGTGGCATCCTGCTGTTTCAGGGCGATGGCTGCACTGAGCCCCGCCGGACCGCCGCCGACGATGACGACATCAAATTCCATTGCTTCCCGTTCCATCTTGCCTCTGCGCTCTGGTTGGCCTAGGGTAATGCTGGTAGTTTACGTAAACGTAAAGCAGTTGTAAGTAAAACTGAGCAAGAAAAAGCAAAAAATCAGGGAAGAGCGTACTGCAACAAACGCAGAGGCACACTAATGAATTCAATCCAAATAGACGAGGCATGACCCCATGAAGCTGCTGGTCGCGATCAAACGGGTAGTCGACTACAACGTCAAGATCCGGGTGAAGGGAGACGGCTCCGACGTGGAGCTCGCCAATGTGAAGATGGGGATCAACCCCTTCTGTGAAATTGCGGTGGAGGAGGGGGTCAGGCTGCGGGAAACCGGGGTTGCCAGCGAGCTGGTGGTGGTGACCTTCGGCCCTGACGCTGCCGCCGAGCAACTGCGCCATGGGCTGGCGCTGGGGGCGGATCGGGCGCTGCATTATGTCACCGATGAGACGCTCGCCCCGCTGACTGTCGCCCGCGCCTTGCACAAGGTGTGTGAGCAGGAGCAGCCGGATCTGGTGCTGCTCGGCAAGCAGTCCATCGATTCAGACAACAATCAGGTGGCCCAGATGCTGGCTGCCCTCAATGATTGGCCGCTGGCGACCTGCGCGTCCGCCCTCAAGGTGGAAGCGGGAGAGCTGCTGGTGACTCGCGAAATCGACGGTGGCCTCGAGACCCTGGGCATGCCGTTGCCTGCGGTGGTAAGCGCCGATCTGCGTTTGAATGAACCGCGCTTTGCTTCGCTGCCCAACATCATGAAGGCCAAGCGCAAGCCGCTTGATAGCGCCCCCTTCTCGACACTTGCCGTTGAGGTGGCCAATCAGACCCGCTTGCTCGGGGTGATGGCGCCGCCAGCCCGCAGCGCCGGGATCAAGGTGGGCTCGGTGGACGAGCTGGTGGACAAACTCAAACACGAAGCGAAGGTGCTGCCATGAGCGTGCTGATCATTGCCGAACATCATCAGGGCCATCTGGCCGACAACGTGGCACAACTGGTGACCGCAGCCGGCTCCATCGGCGGTCAGGTCGATCTGCTGTTGCTGGGTCAGGGGCTGACCGAGGCGGGTGAACAGGCGGCAGCTCTCGGCGGTGTCGACAAGGTTCTGCTTGCCGAACATCCCCTGCTGGCCGACGGGCTGCTGGATGGGGTCGACAAGCTGCTGGCCAGCTGGTGCGAAGGTTACAGCCACTGCCTGATGGCGGCGAGTGCCATGGGCAAGGCGCTGCTGCCACAGGTGGCGGCCCGGCTCGGGGTGGAGATGCTCTCCGAGGTGACGGCTATCGAGAGCAGCGACACCTTCCTGCGCCCCATCTATGCGGGCAATGCCATTGCCAGAGTGGTGAGCTCGGCGCCCGTCAAAGTGATGACGGTGCGGGCTACCGCGTTTGCCAAGGCGGCGACGGGCGGGCAGGCCCTCATCGAACGCTTGGCTGTGCCCGAATTCTCTGGCCGTACCCGGCTGGTCGAGCGCCGCGCGGTGCGCTCCAGCAGGCCCGAACTGACCGCCGCCCGGGTGGTGGTCTCCGGTGGCCGGGCACTGGGCTCCAAGGCGCAGTTTGCTTTGATAGAAGCGCTGGCCGACAAGCTGGGCGGTGCCGTGGGGGCATCGCGAGCCGCCGTTGATGCGGGATATGTCGCCAACGATCTGCAAGTGGGGCAGACCGGCAAGGTGGTGGCGCCCGAGCTCTATATCGCGGTCGGTATTTCGGGCGCCATCCAGCATCTGGCGGGGATGAAGGAGTCGAAGGTGATCGTGGCCATCAACAAGGACAGCGATGCCCCCATCTTTCAGGTAGCGGACTACGGGCTGGTGGGGGATCTCTTCACCCTGCTGCCGGAGCTCACCGCCAAACTGTAAATTTGTCAGAAATGGCTGAGCTGTGGTCGTTTATGCGCTCTGCCCGCCATTTCTGTGCATGTTCCCTGCAAGCCCTGACCCGTTCAGGGCTTTTTCTCCTGCAAGGGGGACGCAGAGTGACGGTAAAAGGTTGAGCCAGCTCCCAAAAAGCCTTTGATCCGCTGGCTGCTCTTGTGTAAAACCTGACAAGTCATCGATTACTCTCATCCACTCACGGAAAGCGTCATGAGCAAACAGATTTACAACTTCTGCGCCGGCCCCGCCATGCTGCCGGTTGAAGTCATGGAGCGCGCCCAGCGCGAATTTTGTAATTTTCAGGGGCTGGGAGCCTCGGTCATGGAGCTTTCCCATCGCGGCAAGCCCTACATGGCGGTTGCCGAGAAGGCCGAAGCGGATCTGCGCGAACTGCTGGCGGTGCCGGACAACTACAAGGTGCTCTTCATGCACGGTGGCGGTCGCGGTCAGTTCTCCGCCGTGCCCATGAACCTGCTGGGCGGGGCCAACAAGAAAGCGGACTTCCTGCTGACTGGCGTCTGGTCCCAGAGCGCTGTGGATGAAGCCAAAAAGTATGGCGATATCCAGACCTTCCAGGGGGTTGCCAAGAACGAGCAGGGGATCTCCCACCTGCTGCCGACCCCGGCGTTTCGCGCCGATGCGGCCTATGTTCACTACTGCCCGAACGAAACCATTGACGGCATCGAGATGTTCGACATCCCGGCCACTGGCGAGGTGCCGCTGGTGGCGGATCTCTCCTCCACCATTCTCTCCCGTCCTCTCGACGTGAGCCGCTTTGGCATCATCTATGCCGGTGCCCAGAAGAATATCGGGCCGTCCGGGCTTGCCATCGCCATCGTGCGCGATGATCTGCTGGATCTGGCCCGCGCTGATGTACCGTCGATTTTCGACTACCAGCTCACTGCCAAGAACGACTCCATGTTCAACACCCCGCCCACCTACGCCTGGTATCTGGCCGGTCTGGTGTTCGAGTGGCTGAAAGAACAGGGTGGCCTCGAGGCGATGGAAGCGCGCAACAAGGAGAAGGCCGACTTCCTGTATGACTATCTCGATCAGTCGAGCTTCTATGGCAATCAGGTGGATGTCAGCTGCCGTTCGCGGATGAACATCCCGTTCCAGCTGAAAAATGCCGAGCTGGACAAGCAGTTCCTGGCCGAATCGGAAGCGGCTGGTCTGCTGGCCCTCAAAGGACACCGCATCGTCGGTGGCATGCGCGCCAGCATCTACAACGCCATGCCGCTGGAGGGAGTGAAGGCCCTGGTCAGCTTTATGGATGGCTTTGCCAAGCGCAACGGCTGAGAACAGAGCCCCTATGTGTTTGCTGGTGGCCTCTCGTGACAACCCGTGAGCCGCTTCCAGCTATTGCAGTGATTCAAGACGCCGGGGATACCCCGGCGTCTTTTTTTCAACAGAACCAGCGCGCTGGCGTTTGCCGTGCGATTTCCCCTGAAAGTGCCCTTGCCGAGCGGGACGCAGGCTGTTAACGTCCGGACAGGCGTTTATTTTTGAGATAGCACAGGAAGTCTATGAATTCGTTGCGTTTGGAACCCATTTCTCGTGTGGCCGGTGAGGTCAATCTGCCCGGCTCCAAGAGTGTCTCTAACCGTGCGCTGCTGCTGGCGGCGCTGGCTCGTGGCACCACCCGTCTGACCAACCTGCTCGACAGCGATGACATTCGTCATATGCTGGCTGCGCTGACCCAGCTCGGGGTCAAGTACAAGCTCTCCGCCGACAAGACCGAGTGTACGGTGCAGGGCCTGGGCCGCAGCTTTGCGGTAAAAGAGCCGGTCAATCTGTTCCTCGGCAACGCCGGTACTGCGATGCGACCGCTCTGCGCCGCGCTATGCCTCGGCTCCGGTGAATATACCCTGGGTGGCGAGCCGCGCATGGAAGAGCGTCCCATCGGCCATCTGGTGGATGCCCTGCGTGAAGCGGGTGCCCATATCCAGTACCTGAAACACGATGGTTATCCGCCGCTGGTGGTGGATGCCAAGGGGCTGTGGGGCGGCGATGTGCACGTCGATGGCTCCGTTTCCAGCCAGTTCCTGACCGCATTTTTGATGGCGGCGCCAATGGCGGCCGGTGATACCCGGATCCACATCAAGGGAGAGCTGGTCTCCAAGCCCTACATCGACATCACTCTGCACATCATGAAGCAGTTCGGGGTGGTCATCGAGCACGACAACTACAAGCTGTTCTACATCAAGGGCAACCAGACCTACATCAGCCCGGGTGATTTTCTGGTGGAAGGAGATGCCTCCAGCGCCTCTTACTTCCTCGCGGCGGGCGCCATCAAGGGCAAGGTGCGGGTCACCGGTATCGGCAAGCACAGCATTCAGGGTGATATCCACTTCGCTGATGTGCTGGAGAAGATGGGCGCGCGCATCACCTGGGGCGATGGCTTCATCGAGGCGGAGCAGGCGCCGCTGCACGGAGTGGATATGGACATGAACCATATTCCCGATGCGGCCATGACCATCGCCGTTGCCGCGCTGTTTGCCGAGGGGCCGACCTCCATTCGCAATATCTACAACTGGCGGGTGAAAGAGACCGATCGTCTGCACGCCATGGCGACCGAGCTGCGCAAGCTGGGCGTTGAAGTGGAGGAGGGGCATGACTTTATCACCGTGACCCCGCCGACCCAGCTCAAGCATGCCGAGATCGATACCTACAACGATCACCGTATCGCCATGTGCTTCTCGCTGGTGGCGCTGTCGGATACCCCGGTCACCATCAATGATCCCAAGTGCACCTCGAAGACCTTCCCGGATTACTTCGACAAGCTGGCCAGTATCAGCCAGCGTGGCTGATCACTGACAAACCCGTCATCACCGACGCTTCGGGCCCGCGCTGAGCGGGCCTTTTTGCCTTCCTCACCAGCATCGTCATTTCGCTTAGCATCATTTCAATAACTTGCAAGATTGCCATATAAAATAGTTTTGTGATTGCTGTAATTTCCTATTTACACATGCGCTGTCGCGGGCTATGTTGAGATTTCCTAATCGCAGTCATCTAGCAGGAAGCCTTGTCATGCAGCATCAAACCGACGACGTTCGTATCAGTGAAATCAAAGAGTTATTACCCCCGGTTGCGGTGCTTGAGAAGTTTCCGGCTACCGAGGTTGCCTCGTCCACCGTTTTTGAATCCCGTCAGGCCATTCACAATATTCTGGCCGGCGAAGATGATCGTCTGCTGGTGGTGATTGGTCCTTGCTCCATCCATGATCCGGTTGCCGCGCTGGAGTACGGCAAGCGCCTCAAGGCGTTGCGCGACGAGCTGAAAGGTCAGCTGGAGATCGTGATGCGGGTCTATTTCGAAAAACCGCGCACCACAGTGGGCTGGAAGGGGCTGATCAACGATCCGTACCTCGACAACAGCTGCAAGATCAACGACGGTCTGCGCATTGGTCGCAAGCTGTTGCTGGATCTCAACGACATGGGGCTGCCGACTGCCTCCGAGTTCCTCGACATGATCACCCCGCAATACGTGGCGGATCTGATGAGCTGGGGCGCGATCGGTGCCCGTACCACCGAATCCCAGGTACACCGCGAGCTGGCCTCCGGTCTCTCCTGTCCGGTGGGCTTCAAGAACGGCACTGACGGCACCATCAAGGTTGCCATCGATGCCATTGGTGCTGCCAGTGCGCCGCACCACTTCCTGTCGGTCACCAAATACGGTCACTCCGCCATCGTGGCGACCCGCGGCAACCCGGATTGTCACATCATTCTGCGTGGTGGTCGTGAGCCGAACTACAGCGCCGCCCATGTCAGCGAAGTTGTGAAGGGGCTGGAGAAGGCCGGTCTGCCACAGAAGGTGATGATCGACTTTAGTCACGCCAACAGCAGCAAACAGTTCAAGAACCAGATGGTGGTGGCTGAAGATGTAGCCGGCCAACTGCGTGCCGGCAGCAAGGCGGTGTTTGGTGTGATGGTGGAGAGCCATCTGGTGGAAGGCCGTCAGGATCTGGTGGAAGGGTGTGAACTCACAGTCGGCCAGAGCATCACAGATGCCTGCATCGGTTGGGCTGATACCGAAGTGTTGCTGCGCAACCTGGCTGATGCCGTCGCAACCCGTAACGCCCGCTAAAGTCATCCCGGCGGCGCTGTTAATCGTCAACGCGCCGCTGGAGCAGCAAGCGACCGTTTGGCCAAATCGAATCAAAACAAAAGCGCGACCCTCGGGTCGCGCTTTTTCGTTGGTGAAGTGGATTACCAACGGTAGGTTTTCAGCAGAGCCTCCAGTTTCTGGCACTGCTCCACCAGCTGAATGCTGGCGAGGTTGGCGGCGTGCGCCTGACCCAGGGTATCGTTGGAGGTGTTGCGAATATCGCTCACCGAGCTGTCTACCTCATGGCAGACCCTGTCCTGCTCTTCGGCCGACTGAGCCATCTGGGCGTTGAGGTCATTGATGCGGGCGATGCGCTCGATGATGTTCTGCATGGCTGCCAGGGTCGCTTCGGTCTTGCTGATGCTCTCATCGGCTTTGCTTTTTGCATCCCCGATCACCGTAACTGCGCTCTGGGCTTCATTTTGCAGGGCGGCGATCATCTGGGAGATCTCTTCGCTGGCGGCGCGGCTGCGGTTGGAGAGGGCCCGCACTTCATCGGCCACCACCGCAAAGCCACGGCCTTGTTCGCCTGCCCGGGCCGCTTCAATCGCAGCGTTGAGGGCCAGCAGGTTGGTCTGATCGGCAATTCCCTTGATCACCTCGAGTACGCCGTCAACCGCCAAGCAGCGGCTGTCGAGTTGCTGGATCACCTGATCCACCCGATCGATCTCTGCCGACATCTCGCCCATATCGGTTATGGAGTGTTGGGCGAGGCGACTGGTGTCAGCGGCATCCTGATTGGTGAGGGCGGAGAGCTCGGCGCTGTGGCGGGCATGTTCGCGCACTTCATGAGAGCTGGCGGCCAGTTCGCTCACGGCGGCGGCGACCTGGGTGGTCATCCCCTCTTGCTGGCGGGCCGAGTTTTCGGTCTGGGTGGCGACTTGACGGATCTGGTTCGACTCCTGATAGAGCTGGTGGGTCGCCCCTTCCACCTCCTGCAGGCTGTGGCGGAATCCCTGCACCATATCATTGACGGCGCGGGTCATCTGGCCCAGTTCATCCCGGCTGTGATTGACCAGGGGGAGGGCGAGGTCGCGCTCTTTGGCCATCCGGATCATGGTGAGCTGCAGCTGGCGCAGGGGGTGTTTCACGTAGCGTTGCAATACCCACCAGAGCAAGCCGAAGCCGATGCTGAAGACGGCGGCCAGGCTGCCGCTCAGGATCAGGTTGTTGTGGCGGATCTCGCCGAAGGTGTGGCTGAGGTCATAACTGATCCGCACTGCCCCCATCACGGTTCCTTCATTGACCTGGTGACAGGTGAGGCACTGGGTGCCGCGATACTCCTTGTAGGCTTTGAACGGTTTGATCAGGATGAGCCGGTTGCCCTGCTGCTCCAGAATGGCTTCGCCCTGATTGATGGCTCGCTCATCGAGGGGATCCTGCGCTTTCTGATCCGGATGACCCGGGCCAAACAGGTTGCTTACTGCTGGTGCGCGCACCAGACGGGCCTCAACGATGCCCGCTTCACTCTTGAGTTTGGTCTGCACTATCTGCCGGTTGGCCATGCCACCTGTCATCATCAGCACGTTCACCTGATCCATATAGGTGTTGGCCATGCTCTCAACTTTCTCCTCTGCCAGACGGATGGCGAGATCCCGTTGCAGCCAGGCGGAGAGTTCGAAGCAGAGGCCAAAGGTGGTGCTGATGACCAGCGCAAGAGGGAGGAATATTTTCCAGTTCAAGGAGAGGTTATGCATTTTGGGCAAGTTCCATGCGCTTGGTGTTGTTATGTGATCCCGTATCATCTTGATCGTAGACGAAGAAACGGCGGGAGATGGTTCTCTATCGGCACACGATAACCACTCTTGAGTAAATAATCTGTTAAGCAGATCGGTAATGCAGGTTGCCAAAATGCCTTTCGGGAGGGGGGCTGCTCCTCGGGTTGATCCAGAACAAATTGCCAGTAACGATAATCGTTATCATTGTCATTATTTGCTGATAATAGTGACCATCATGAATCTGACCCCTTCCATGACCGGTATTGCCACGCCGGATCCCCTCAAGTTTGCTTTTAGCGCCAAGACCTCGGCTCACGCCAGTCGGGGAGGGATGCGCCCCTTCCCGCTGGATGAGGCTGGCTGGCAGAGCTGGTGGCAGCGAGAGAGTGAAGCTGAGGAGCGCGCCCTCTACATCCATATTCCGTTTTGCCGAAAGCGCTGCAGCTTCTGCAATTTCTTTGAAAATGGCGCCAATCCGGCGCGGATCAACCGCTATGTCAACGCCCTCTGTACCTCTCTTGCGCAGGCGGCTGACACCCCGCTGGCGCAGAGCATGCCGTTTTCAGCCGTCTATGTAGGGGGTGGTACGCCGACCGACATGAGCGCCGACGAGCTGGCCATGCTGGCCGCCGTGATCCGCCGTTTTCCGTTGGCGGCCGATGCCGAGGTGACGCTGGAGGGGCGGCTCAACGGCTTTGATGATGAGAAATGGCAGGTGGCGCTGGCGGGGGGCTTTAACCGCTTCTCCTTCGGGGTGCAGAGCTTTGATACCCGGGTGCGTCAGCAGGCGGCCCGTTTCGATGACAGGGAGACGCTGCTGACCCGTCTGGGTGATCTGACCCGGGATGATGCGGCTGTGATCGTGGCGGATCTCATCTTTGGTCTGCCCGGTCAGGATGATGCCGTGTGGCAGCAGGATATCCGCGATGTGATAGCGAGTGGTGTACACGGGGTCGATCTCTACCAGCTCATCGCCATGCAGGGCACCAATCTGGAGCGGGCGCAGGAGAAGGGCACTCTGGATTGGCTCGCCGATGGCCAGCAGCGGGCGGCCATGTATGCCTATGGCGGGGCGCAACTGGAAGCTCACGGCTGGGAGCGTCTCTCTTGCAGTCACTGGCGGCGCAGCCCGGCCGAGCAGAGTCGTTATAACCAGATGGCCAAGCGCGGTGCGGAGATCCTCCCCTTTGGCGCCGGTGCTGGGGGCAGCATTCTTGGCCACGGCTTGATGTATGGACGGGATCTGGCCCCCTGGCATGACGCGCTGGCCAGTGGCAAGCGGGCGCCCGGGATGGTGATGGGACGCAATCCCAATGCAAGGATGGACGGTCTGCTGCGTGGCGCCCTCGACAGTGGCGTGCTGGCGCTGGATCGTCTGCCAGCGCCTTTGCTGACCCATCTGATGCCGCTTTTTGCCGCCTGGCAGCAGCACGGGCTGGCCGAGATCGAGAATGCACGGTTGCAACTCTCCCTCGCCGGACGCTTCTGGAATGTCAATATGCAGGCTGGCTTGTTCGAGTTCTTGCAGCTCAATCCGCTCGATGGTTCTGCGCCGCCCAGCCATGGTACCGCCGCGGTGCGCCATTCGCTGGTTTGAGACCGAGCGGAGCATTTGCACGACTCCGTGCGATCCATAACGAAAGAGGGAGCCTTGCAGGCTCCCTCTTTTGGCTTGGCAGTTAGCGTCGCGCGAGCTTACTCGTCGCTGCTCTCCTGATAGCTGTCGCGCATCGCCTTGGGCAGGCGGCGCATCGGAGTAAAGCCGATATCCTCGCCCACCACTTCCCGCTTGCGGGCCGGGGCGGGTTTCTTGGCTGCATCACCCTTGGCTTTGCCCTTGCCCGCGGCCGGCTTGCCCTTGGCATTGCTGCTCTTGGCGTTGGCATGACCGCGAGACCGAGGCGGGTTCTGCACCGGCTTGCTGCCCGGCAGAGTCTGTCGACTCGGCTTGCCGCTTGGCTCATACCCTTCCAGGATCTCAACGGACAGGGATTGGCCGATCAGGGCTTCGATCGCCTTGAGCTGACCCAGCTCGTCCTGACTGACCAGCGAGATGGCCTCGCCGCCACGACCGGCGCGGCCGGTACGGCCGATACGGTGGATGTAATCCTCCGCCATCTGGGGCAGTTCAAAGTTGATCACGTAGGGCAGTTGATCGATGTCCAGACCGCGGGCGGCGATATCGGTCGCTACCAGCACCCGCACCTCGCCACTGCGAAAATCGGCCAGCGCCCGGTTGCGGGCACCCTGGCTCTTGTCACCGTGGATCGCCACGGTATTGAGACCATCTTTTTGCATCTGCTGGGCGAGGCGGTCGGCGATCTGCTTGGTGCGAACAAACACCAGCACCCGCTGCCAGTTGCCACGGCCAATCATGTGGGAGAGCAGCTCGCGGCGGCGTTCCCGATCCACCTGAATGATGCGCTGGGTCACCTGTTCGGCGGCAGTATTGCTGGGGTCCACCTCGATCAGGGTGGGGTCGTTCAGCAGATCATCCGCCAGCGCCTTGATGTCGTTTGAGAAGGTGGCAGAGAAGAGCAGGGTTTGCCGCTCTGCAGGCAGCGCCTTCATGATGCGGCGGATGTCGACGATAAAGCCCATGTCGAGCATGCGGTCCGCTTCATCCAGCACCAGCACTTCGAGCTGGCTCAGGGTTAGAGCGCCCTGGGTCAGCAGATCCAGCAGACGGCCCGGGGTGGCGACCAGAATGTCCACACCCAGCTTGATGGCGTCCAGATTGGGCTTGATGCTGACACCGCCATAGGCGATCAGAGTCTTGAACGGCAGGTGGTGGGCATACTTGATGATGCTTTCGCCCACCTGGGCCGCCAGTTCGCGGGTCGGGGTCAGTACCAGTGCGCGCACCTGACGACGGCCACGACCGTGGTTGGCCAGCAGACGCTGCAACATCGGCAGGGTGAAACCGGCCGTTTTGCCTGTGCCTGTCTGAGCGCCGCCGAGCACATCCTGACCGGCCAGAATGGCCGGAATCGCTTGCTGCTGGATGGGGGTTGGCTGTTCGTAACCCAGCTCCTTGACGGCCCGCAGAATATGCGGAGACAGACCCAGTTCGTTGAATGACATGTTCGAGAGAAACTCCTGAGATGAGCCTTTGGCTCAACGGGCAGCCAGCGTGTTGGGGCCAGCCACGATATGGAAAAGATAGTGGGGCCGTAATATAGCAAAAGAGCGGCCGCTGCGCAGTAGCTGTCGCACCGGTCGCCATACAATCGCTCAATGCAGTGGCACAAAACGGCTCGGGAGGGTCAGAGCATCTCGCTGATCTGCTCGGCCAGACTCTCCGGTTTGGCCTGGGGGGCAAAGCGCTCCACCACGTTGCCATCGCGGTCGATCAGGAACTTGGTGAAGTTCCATTTGACGTTTTCCAGCCCAAGAAAGCCCGGTTTCTGTTGCTTGAGCCACTGGTAGAAGGGGTGGGCATGCTCACCGTTGACATCGCACTTGGCCATGATGGGGAAGCTGACCGGATAGTCGAGGGAGCAGAAGCGGGCGATCTCGTCCGCATCCCCCGGCTCCTGATTGCCAAACTGGTTGCAGGGGAAGCCCAAAATCACCAGCCCCTTGGGGCCGAGCTCCCGATAGAGCGTTTCCAGCCCTTCATATTGGGGAGTAAAGCCGCAGCGACTGGCCACATTGACCACCAGCACTACCTTGCCCGCCAGTTGAGTCAGCGGGTAGGGGGTACCATCCAGTCGTTGCAAAGTGAGATCGGGCAGAGGCATGAGAAGATCCTTTCGTGGGTGATGCGCGGGTTGTGCCGTGAGTAGTTCGGTCGGTGACAGAGACAAGCGCCGGATGAACAGCAACATGGCGATGCGGCTACGGTATCGGTTGGCTCTTGGTACCGCAAGGAGGCCGCGGCGCCTCCTCGTCCCGATTGCAAGGGCCATCACAGTTTCGACAGCCAATACGCTCTTTGGCAGAGCGGGATCACAACTGGCGATAAAAAGCGGGGAGGCGGGCAGCAACTCGCGTATTGATGTTGGGACTTCTCAAGAGAAGCAAACCGGTTTGTGACTTTGCCGGTAAGTCGCTACAAAGCGCCCTCTCTCCACTCATTGTGAGCCAATCTTGGACTATCAAGCTGCCATGGATGCCATTTACACCCGGGGATGGGTGATAGTGGATGATTTTTTGACCGCCGCCGAGGTGGATGCCCTCAAAGCCTGTTTGCCAGGCGAATGGCAACCGGCCGGGATCGGCCGTGACGCCCTGCATCAGGGCAATCCCGATATTCGCCGTGACCAGATCCACTGGCTGGAGCCCTCCCTCGGTGCGCCGGTGGCTGACTACCTCGCCCGGATGGAGTCCCTGCGTCTTGCCGCCAACCGGATGCTGATGCTGGGATTGTTCGACTACGAGGCCCACTTCGCGCGCTATCGCAGCGGGGATTTTTACGCCACCCATCGGGATGCCTTTGCCGGTCGCTCCAACCGCCGTCTTACCACCGTGTTTTACCTCAACAACGACTGGCTGCCCGAAGCGGGTGGAGTGCTGCGCATGTATGATGACAAGGAGCAGTTTCTGATGGATGTGAGCCCCAAGGGGGGCCGGCTGGTCATGTTTCTCTCCGAGGAGTTTCCCCACGAGGTACTGCCTGCCAATCGCGAGCGCTACAGCATTGCCGGCTGGTTTCGGGTCAATGGCAACGGCATGGGAAGGGTCGATCCCCCGCGCTGAGGGGCAATGTGTCCCGATTTTGACACAGGGGAGACTTTTCACTGCAAGAAGTGGGGTCATGGGTCTCCCATCAGCTGACAAGGGTTGATCTCCCTTGCTACACTGGCGCGCACTTATGTTCGTATCTGGCTTCGTCCGGTTTTTATGGTGGTTGGCTTATCAAATGGTCATGACGAGGCCGCTTTTCCCAAGGGATCACATCTAATGAAGAACATGCATGTCTTGCTGCTGTGCGGCGGCGGTGGCTCCGAGCACGAGGTTTCTCTGCGCAGCGCCAATTTCCTCGAGCAACAACTGGGCCTTCTGCCCGGTGTCGAAGTGACCCGCGTCGAGATGTTCGCCGATCGCTGGCTCAGTGCCGATGGCCGCGAGTGCAAGCTGGGGCTCGACAAGCTGCTTTCGTTTGACAGCGTGGCCCGTCCGGTGGATTACGTGGTGCCCTGCATCCACGGCTACCCGGGTGAGACCGGCGATCTGCAATCCTTCCTCGAACTGGCCGGATTGCCTTATCTCGGTTGCGATGCCGAGGCGAGCAAGATCTGCTTCAACAAGATCAGCACCAAGCTGTGGCTCTCCGCCATCGGCATTCCCAACACCCCATATCTGTTCCTGACCGAGCAAAATGAAGCGGCGCTGGCCGAGGCCAAAGCCGCGCTGGCCAAGTGGGGCAAGGTCTTTATCAAGGCGGCCTCCCAGGGCTCTTCCGTTGGCTGCTACTCCGCCAGCAACGAAGCGGATCTGGTGAAAGGTATTGCCGATGCCTTTGGTTACTCCGAACAGGTTCTGATTGAGAAGGCGGTCAAGCCGCGTGAGCTGGAAGTGGCGGTTTACCAGTATGGTGACGAGCTGGTGGCGACTTATCCGGGCGAGATCTGCGTGCCGCAGGACAAGTTCTACACCTATGAAGAGAAGTACAGCAGTGCCAGCCATACCGAGACCGCACTGCGCGCCGAGGGGCTGACCGAGGCGCAGGCTGACGCTATTCACGAGTATGCCCTCAAGGCGTTCCGTCAGCTGAAACTGACCCATCTCTCGCGCATCGACTTCTTCCTGACCGAGGAGGGGGAGATCCTGCTGAATGAAATCAACACCTTCCCGGGCATGACCTCCATCTCCATGTTCCCGAAACTGCTGGAGCATCACGGTCACCGCTTCGCCGACTACCTTGAGCAGATCCTGCGCAAGGCCAGCTAAGCGGGCTCTCCCGCTCGCGGGATGAAGCAGAACCCAATAAAAATCCCCGCCAATCGGCGGGGATTTTTTTATGCCTTTATCAAGCGGGGCAGGCAAGCTTGAAGGGATAAACAGGCGGGGAGGGGATGACTCTTCCCCGCCTGTTGCTAGCTGTGGGTGTTACCGGCGGTTAGCCGCGAGCCACCCGAAAGCGCACGCTGCGGGAGTGGCACGGCGCCAGCTCGCCAAATTCGCCATCAGCCAGTTCAAGGGGCAGGGGCTGTTCGTCCATCCGCACCGCTTGCCAGTCGCTCAGGGCGTGTTCGCAGCTCACTTTGCCACCCTTCAGCACAGCCTGCTCGCTCGGGTTGTAGACCCGGATCACCAGCGCCTCTTCATCCTCTGCCTTTTTCAGGGTGCTCAGCACCGGACCGGAGGGATCCATGGTGAGCAGACTGAAGTGGAGCGGGGTGGTGAAGCTCGCCTTGTTGAGCTTCATGGCATCGAACGGGATCTTGTTGTAGCAGCGCACCGGGGTGAGGTAGCTGCGCGCCGCCTGCATCACGTTGGCGCTGATGTGATCACCGGCAAACGCCAGCAGGCTGAAACGGCAGCTGAGCTTGCCGCGCACCTGGGAGTCCGGGGTGGGCAGCTTGATGCCGGAGGGGCGACCCGGGCGCAGCAGCAGCTCCTCTTTACCGAGTACGCCGACCCCGCGCAGCAGGGTGAGCGCCAGGGTGTCACACTGCTCGCCAATCACTTCAAACTCGCGCAGACCATCGCTCAGCACCGCCAGCCCCTGCTTGCCATCTTGCAGGGCGACGAAGTTCATCAGCTGCCAGACCGGAATGGGGGCCTCTTTCCACCCTTCTGCCTCCCAGTTCGCCATGGCGCTGTCGCGGGTGGGGCGGGTGATGCAGCCAAACTGGTTGTCGGAAACCACGGTGTCGCTCGGGAAGGGGGTGGGGATCAGCACTCGCACCCTGTGATCATCGGCCTGATTGTCGAGTTCCAGCTCGATGTCGATGCGCGGACTCTGATGCGCCAGCGTGATGCGGCAGGTGACATCGAGGTGACCACTGCACTGGCGGCTGGCCCGCTCGGCGAGGTTGGCAGGCAAGGCCATGCGAAGCTTGAGGGTGGCGGTGCTCTGCCACGCTTCATGGGTGACCTCACGGGTCACCGCAAACTCGGTGGAGTAACGCAGCCACTCGTCCCGCGATGGCGAGTAGTCATATTCGTCGCCATCATCGGAGCCCTCTTCGAGAGTAAGCACCTGATCAAAGGTGGTGCCGCGCAGTTTATCCAGGATCTGCAGGGTGCCGTTGTCATTGAGGGCGATGCGGTAAAAATCGTTCTCCAGCAGCTCGCCGCTGGCCGTCACCGGCTGCTCCAGTCCCGGCTGGTTGCCCTCGATATGGAGGGTGCAGTAGCCCATGGCCGGCAGCGGATGGCAGAGCTGGATGTCGTACTCCATAAAGGGGTCGTAGTTGCCGTAGTGAACGATCTGTCGGTCTACCAGACCCGGATCAATCTCGCGTCTGGCGCGGATGAAGTAGGGGACCGGCTGGCCTGCTTCATCGCGCAGGGCAAAGGATTGGGCACGAATGCGGATGCTGGTGTTGATCACCTCCTGACGGGGGAAGGGCATCAGGTTGAAGAGGCAGAGTTTGTCGGCCACCTGCACGCCGTCTTCGCAGAGCGCCACCGGCATGTTGTCGACAATCTTGCGCATGTAGAAGCGGATCAGGTTCTCGGCCATGTCATCGGCCAGAATGAAGCGGGTCATCACCTCCTGATGCACCTTGTCGCTGCAGCAGCAGCCGATGCTGTCATGGGCGTGGTTCTTCATGATCTCCTTCCACATCTTCTCAAGCAGCCCGTGGTGGTACTCGAAGCCGAGTGCCCAGGCGATGCTTGCCAGCGGTTCGAGGATGTTGACGATCTTGTTCTCGATGGCGGCGTGGGCCAGCTTGATGTCCATCCGGGTGGAGGAGATGGTGCGGTGTACCCGCATGTATTTGCCGTCGTTGAACTCCCCCTTGAGGGTGGCCAGCTGGTCGCGGCACGCCTCGATGCGCTCGAAGACCTGCTCGAAGCGGCTCATGTGGAATTCACGCTGGGGGTAGATCTCGCGCAGCTTGTCGATGATGGCGAAGATGTTCTGTTGCAGCGGCATCTGATCGTGGCCGTTGGGCAGCAGGATATCCTTGGTCACCGAGGCCTTCTCCAGCACCTCGAAATAGGATTCGAGCCGCTTGCGCAGCCCCGCTTCATCTTCCGGCAGGTACTTGCCGATGGCGTAGCCGAGCGGCAGGACCTGGGCGGTCACCTCGCTGCCATCGTTGCTCTGCCAGAGGAACTCGGTCTTGTCAGTGCCGTGGCGCTCGGAGCAGCCGCGCCAGAACATGGCCCGATCGATCCCGAAGCCGTTGAAGATGTGGGGCAGTTGGGAGGACATGCCGAACGAGTCGGGCAGGTAACCGATCTTCATCGGCTCGCCAAGGCTCAGGCAATCGCGCATCCCGTAGAGCAGGTTGCGCAGGATGGACTCGCCGCTCACCTGCATGGTGTCGGTCTGGGTGTACCAGGGGCCGATGATGAGCTTGCCCGCTTGCACCAGCGCCTTCACCCGGGCCTTGTTCTCGGGCTGGATGGCGAAGTAATCCTCCAGCACCGCGGTCTGGCCGTCCAGCACATAGAACTTGTAGTCGGGGTCGGATTCAAGCCGCGCCAGGATCTCCGCCATGTTGTTGACCAGCAGGATGCGGGACTCCTCGGTGGTGAAGTACCACTCCCGATCCCAGTGCATGTGCGGCGTGATGTGAACTCGTGAAACTGTCATGACAATGATCCTTTGCTGACGCACGGCGGCCCTTGCCTGCCGTGCGGAAAAATAGTCTGTTGAAAAAGCGGTGGTGAAGATGCGCCTTACTCTGCGGCAACCACCTGATAGGTGCCGCGCTGCATGGCGTGACGGCGCCAGCCGATCAGCACCACAGTGGAGATAAGGGTGCCCACCAGCGCTGCACCGAGCCAGACGGTGGCAGCCATCAGGGCGCCGTGGCCGCCATCGTGGAGCAGGAACAGGGAGAAGATGCCGGCCCCCGGGGTGGAGAGACCAATCCCCATGGCACCCACCATGGCGCCGGTGACCACCGAGCCTGCGAGGAAGGAGCCGATCACCCGGATTGGATCTTCGATGGCCATCGGAATGGCGCCCTCGGTGATCCCTGCCAGCCCCAGCAGCCAAGTGGACTTGCCGGTCTCGATCTCGAAGGTCTGGAACAGGCGCGGTGCCAGCATGGTGGAGAAGGTGACGGTAAAGGCCGAGACCATCTTGACCGCGCCGAAGATGGCGTAGGGGCCGTAGACCCCGTTGGCCATGGCGCCGAGGCAGAAGGCGTAGGCCGCCTTGTTGACCGGGCCACCCAGGTCAAACGAGCACATAAAGCCGAGCAGGGCGCCCAGTACCAGCGCATTGGTGCCGGAGAGGCCATTGAGCCACTCGGTGAGGCTGTTGTTGAGCCAGGCTACCGGCTGGCCGATGACAAACAGCATAAGGCTGCCTGCCACCAGGGTGCCGATCACCGGATAGAGGTAAAAGGTGAGAAAGCCGTTGAAGTTGGGGCTGAGGCGCACATGCTGCTTGACCCAGCGCATCAGGTAACCGGCGATAAGACCACCGACCACGCCGCCGAGGAAACCGGAGCCAATCATGTTGGCGGCCAGCCCCGCCGCAAAGCCCGGGCCGAGCGCCGGTTTGTCTGCCAGCGAGTAGGCGGTATAAGCCGCCAGCACCGGCACCATCAGGGTGCCCAGCATGCCGCCGCCCAGCTTGCGGTACATCCAGAGCCAGGAGTTCTCGGTATCAAACAGATGTTGCAGGCCAAAGATCTGGGCCAGCAGCACAGAGATGGCGAGCACGGTACCGCCTGCCACAATCAGCGGCACGGCAAAGGAGATGCCGCTCAGCAGCGCCTGCTTGAGCTCGGTCTTGAGGCCCACCTTCTTGCCGGTTGGCGCGTCGCTCTGGCTGAGGTTTGGTTTCGGGGCTGTGCGACCACTCTTGGCCGCTTCCAGCGCCTCATTGAGGATCCGCTCGGCATGGCGAATGGGCTCGGCCACCGGCGTCTCGATCCGGGGGATACCGGCAAAACGCTCCTGCTCCTTGATGGCCACCTCGGCGGAGAAGATGCAGGCCACCGCAGCATCGAGCGCCTCTTGCGGCAGGCGATCCTCGATGCCGTTGGCACCCTGCTTTTCGATCAGTACCCGAATACCCAGCTTGCGCCCCGCTTTTTCCAGATACTCGGCAGCCATATAGGTGTGGGCGATCCCCGCCGGGCAGGCGGTGACACAGACCACAGTGGGTTTATTTGTATTTAAGTTGTCTTCTTTTGCTGGTTGTTTGTCGCCATCCCCTTCACCATCAAGCAGCGCCATCAGCTGCTCGGCACTCTGGGCCGCCAGCACCGCCTCGCGGGTATCGTCATCCACCAGGGCGGTGGTGAGGGTGGTGAGTAGCTGCATATGGGTGGAGCCCGCCTGATCGGTCGGGATCGCCAGCATGAAGATCAGGTTGACCGGCTCGGGGCCGTCGATCCCCTCCCAGCCCAGCTCCTCGCTCAGGGTAGCGACGGCAAAGGCTGCTTCGCGCACCGCATCGCACTTGCCGTGGGGCACTGCCAGCCCTTCGCCAAGGGCGGTGGGGCCCTGCGCCTCGCGGGCCATGACCGCCGCCAGAAAGGCGGCCTTGTCGTGCAGCTTGCCGGCCTGATCGAGCCGATCAGCCAGAGCATGAATGGCCGCATCCCGATCGGCAAACCGGGTTTGCAACGTGATGAGATGGGGGCCGGTAAGACTGGTCAGATTCATGATGATCCTCTGTCAGGTTGGCTTGCCAGCAAGCCGTCATGGTGAAAGTGACAGCGATGCTAACAAACCGGCCGACTGATTTTTGTGAGTGGTATCATACAATTCATTATTTGTATTGTTTTTGTATTGTTAGGTCAAGGTGATTTGTTAGGTCAAATGGGGCCGAGCCGTTTTGTCTGCCGGGCAACTGGGGTAGAATGGCGCCTCTTCCATTTATCATGGCGCAGAGCCGACGAGGTGGCCTTTCGTGTCGAAAAAACCCATGTATCGCCAGATAGCCGACACTATCCAGCAGTGGATTGCGCAAGGGGAGCTGGCCCCCGGCGATGCCCTGCCCACCGAAGCCGAGCTGCGCGAGCAGTTCGGGGTGAGCCGGGTGACGGTGCGTCAGGCCCTCAAGCAGCTGACCGAACTCAACGTCATCGAGAGCATTCAGGGCAGCGGCAGCTATGTGCGGCAGGAGAAGGTGAACTACGACATCTATCAGCTCACCAGCCTCTATGAGAAGGTGACCGACCCGGCGGCCGAGACCCACAGCGACATTCTTGCCTTCGAGGTGATCAAGGCGAGCCGCGAGCTGGCCGAGCGGCTCAATCTGCTGGAAGGGGCGCTGGTCTACTACGTCAAGCGGGTGCGCTTTATTCGCCAGATCGCGGTAACGCTGGAGGAGACCTGGATGCCGCTCGCTCTCTTCCCCGATCTCAGCTATGCGGTGATGCAGGGCTCCAAGTACCACTACATCGAAGAGGTGAAGCAGCTGGTGATCGACCGCAGCGAGCAGGAGATCATTCCGGTGCTCCCCTCGGCGCAGGTGGTGGAGGCGCTCGGTATCGATCCTGCCAAGCCCATTATCGAGAAGGTCTCCCGCGGCTTTTTGCAAGATGGCACCGTGTTCGAGTTCAGTCGCAACTTCTTCAAGAGCGATGACTACAAGTTCACCCTGGTCGCCCGCCGCGCCAAGGGGTGAGCAGGCGCAAGCACCCGAGCTGAAAAAGGCCACGACCCTGTATGCGGTGGTGGCCTTTGTTTTTGGTAGATTGCCGGGCTAAATAGCAGATTGGCGGGTGGTTTGATGCAGCCGATCTACTGTGCAGAGTCTTTGATAACTTCCTCGACCCGCACCAGCAGGCCCCCTTGTGCCAGGGTGGTGACGAGCTGATCGCCACTGTTGACCTGATCGGCGCGGCTGATGACTTCGCCACGCGCAGTACGGGTGATGGAGTAGCCGCGACCGAGAGTAGCGAGTGGGCTCACCCCGTCGAGGCGGGCGGTGAGCATGGCGAGGCGGTGACTAGCAAGGTCTTGCCGCTTAGCAATCAGGGCATAGAGTCGCTCCTCGGCCAGCTGATGGCGGCGCTTGCCAGCTGCCAAGAGGCGCTCCGGACTCTTGCCCTGCAGGCGCAGCTCAAGGTTGGTGAGGCGCCGCTCACCCTGATGCAGCCGCTGGCGCAATAGCTGCTGCAAACGGGTGGAGAGCTCGTCGAGTCGCTGGGATTGTTGCTCCAGCCGCCGCTTCGGATCCTGATGGTCGAGCCGCTTTTGCAGCAGGATGAAATCGTGGCGGGCGGCGGTCTGCTGGCGGCTCATCGCCTGCAGCAGTCGCTGTTTAAGGTGGGCGAGGCGCTGGATGCGGGCCTGATTGTCCGGCGCCACCAGCTCGGCGGCGGCCGACGGGGTTGGGGCGCGCAAGTCGGCGGCAAAGTCGCTGATGGTGACATCCACCTCGTGGCCCACCGCGCTCACCACAGGTATGGCGGAGTGGGCAATGGCGCGCGCCACCGCCTCTTCGTTAAAGCACCAGAGATCTTCGAGCGAGCCGCCGCCGCGCCCGACGATCAGCACATCCACCTCGGCGCGCTGGTTCGCTTTGGCGATCGCCGCGACGATCTGGCTGATGGCGGCGCTCCCCTGCACCTGGGTCGGGTAGATAAAGACCGGCAGATCCGGGGCGCGCCGTTTAAGCACGGTGAGCATATCGTGCAAAGCCGCGCCAGTAGCGGAGGTGATAAGCCCCACCGCCCGCGGTTCGCGCGGTAGCGGCCGCTTGCGGCTCTCGTCAAACAGCCCCTCGGCACCGAGGCGGCGCTTGAGCTCCTCAAAACGCAGGGCCAGCACGCCATCGCCTGCGGGCTGCATCGATTCGATGATCAACTGGTAGTCGCCGCGCGGCTCATAGAGGGAGACCCGCGCCTGCACCAGCACCTGCATGCCATCCTGCGGGCGGAAGGCCACCCGCCGGTTGTTGCCCTTGAACATGGCGCAGCGCACTTGCGCCGACATGTCCTTGAGAGAGAAGTACCAGTGGCCGGAGCTTGGCATCGCCAGATTGGAGAGCTCGCCGGTCAGCCACACCAGCCCCAGATCCTGCTCCAGGATCATGCGCACGGCGCTGTTGAGGCGGGTGACGGTAAAGACCTGCTGCTCGCGGCCGCTCGCCGCACTGGATGGGGTAAATCGGTTCAAAGGCGTACCTGTGGTCTGCTCCGGCGGGGCCGGGATAAAACGATGGCCGCTATCTTAACCCGAAACAGGGGGAGGGCGTTAAGCAGGAGGCACCAGCAGCAGAAAAGCAAGATTGGAAACGCTGCCGTTTATTCGGGCAGGCAGTATGGCTCCCGACAAAGCCCTCGCGCTTGCCCGCATCTGGCCAAGTCGCGGCTTGCCTCGATGCCGTTGATCTCTTAGGGGCTGCTGATATTCACGGCACCACCATCTTGACCAACGTTTACTCGCCCCCTGTTTGGAGTAGCTTATGAATCCCTCAACCCACTTAAGTTTGACGACCCGTTTGCTGCACTGGTCGGTTGCCTTGCTGATGATTGGCCTGACCCTTGTCGGTTATCTGATGGTGAAATTTGAAATATGGGATCTCTATGCCCTGCATAAATCTCTGGGGGTGATTGCACTAATCTTGATCCTGCCCCGCGCCATTCTCCGCCTTGTTAAAGGGTGGCCTGAGCCTGTGCGTCAATATCCTGTTTACGAGGCATTGGCAGCCAAGGCGATCCACTGGGGTTTGCTGATTTCAACGCTGCTTATTCCGGTGTCCGGTCTCTGTTATTCTGCTGCGGCTGGCCGAGGTGTTGCGATATTTGGCTGGTCTATTATCCCGATGAATCCAGATATCCATGAACCTGCCAATGTAATTCCATTCAGTGAATCCGTTAGGGATATTGCTCACACAGTCCATATTTATTTGCCATATGTCATGCTGGCATTTTTGCTGGTGCACATTGTCGGGGCATTGAAACATCATCTGCTGGATAAAGATAATACCTTGCTGCGGATGGCGGGGCGGTAATAATAAAGAGAGATACCCCTTGTTGTGACGGAAAATATATATTGGCAGCGGGCGAAATTTATTATCCAGACCGAGTAAAGGACATTGAGAGGAGAATGATACCGGTGCGAGTGGTCGCCGCGAGGGCAAGAGACAATCATATACAGGACCTTAAGAAAACACTTCATTTGAAATTCCTTCTAAGGTCCTGTTCTGTATCGATTTTCGCTGCTTGGTTCGACGGGCATTTTTCGCCAAGTAAACGGCAGCCCATTCCAGACGCTCTCTTATTTCCACCAACACCCGATGAGCCACCGCTTCCAATAACGGGAACCACCAGGTTCCGCTATTTTTCGCCGCTTTCAGTGTGGATAAACCGTCCCCCATCAGCGTCTGAGCTACCCGTCTTTTCATCACCAGCGACAACAGGCTGGCCCACACCAGCCCCTCGGCAATGGCTTTCTGACCTGTCACAAAGCCCTTGAGCCGGTTGTGCGACTTCCACTCCTTAAACAGCAGCTCCACCTGCCAACGACAGCGGTACAGGCTCATCACCCGCTCTGCTGGCCATGCCTCTCGTGGCAGATTGGTCATCCAGATACAGAACCGTTTCTCCTCGGCAAACCAGCGTCGGATCAGCCGATACTCGAACTTGCCCGATTTCACCACCATATCCAGTACCTCTGCCCGACAGTGCCGCCGTCCAGCATCCTTGAGTGACAGGCCCGCCAGCTTCGGCACTTCCCGTTCGTCACCGCGCCATGCCCGGATAATCTTCGGGTTCAGGCTCTTACTACCCCTGACCAGATAGAAACCGCCCGCCTCGTTTAGTTTCGCAAAGTAGGCCATATCGATGTAACCCGCGTCCGCCAACAGCAGGCTGTTATTGAGCCGCTCGGGCTCAGGCAGGAACTGGCGCTCTGACGCCGTATCGGCAGAGACCTGCATGCAAACTGGACTTTGCTCCAATAGAGACATGAGCATATGACACTCGATTGCCGCCGGGCTAATGGTCTTGAACCTTCCCGGAAACACTTCGGCCAGGCTTTTGTGGACGGCAAAGGAAGTACCATCCTGCAACAACACCTGTTTGAATGCGCCAAGGGATGCAGTCTTCATCTGTTGGCCGATACGCAAGGCGATAGCCCGTTCAACCAGCGCCTTCATGAACAGGGCGAACGACGCTTTGCGCAACTGGTTGTGAAAGGGCTTGTAGGAAACCTGATGGGCATCAACCAGTTGCAAGGCATTGAAATGATGGTGCAATCCAGCGATACCATCGACCTGGTCGCAGCCAAGTGCCCGCAAGAGTGCAGTCACCAGCATGGCAGGCGTAATGGCTCGTTTGCGCAAGCAAAATTGGCAGTCACGGGCAATGCGGTCGAGTTCGGCAGGAGAGAGAAGTTGCTCAAGATAGTGGTTGGCATCGATAATGGTCATGGCTTCGTGCGTGGCGGTTTTGTTTGGCGATAAAATCAGATCACAATCGAAGCCATTTTTATATCTATTTCAATTGGTTGCTGCTAAAGATCCTGTACATG